>CAZLTC010000001.1:0-64688 GCA_964562405.1 uncultured bacterium
GCCGCGAAGACGAACCTGGGCTGGACGGTCAATGCGCGCGAACTCCGTCACGGCATCGTGAAGCTCCGTTCGCATCCGCTGCCGGAGATGCGCGACCTGGCCGATGCCCTGGAGACCGTATGCAGCGGTGCGGTGCCGACGCTTCTGCGGTACACACAGCCGTCGGAGTATCTCGTGGCGGCCGCCGCGCGTTCCGCGACGGCGCCGGGTGTCCGCAGCGCGAGCGTGTCCGAGGAGGCCTCGACAGTGTGCCTCGTCTCCTGTGACGACGAGGGGGAGCGGCGCGTCGCCGAGGCGATCCTCTTCAGTGGCGGCGGTGCGTCATACGAAGAAGTCCGCGGACGCGTTGCGTCCATGAGCGAGAATGAGGTGGGCGTGCTCTTGAAGAGCGCTCTCCACGGGATCGGAGGCCATGAGGCGCCGGTCCGGGAGTTCGAGAGCACGGCCTACGTCTTTGAGATAGTCTGCGACTTCGGCGCGTACAGGGATGTCCAGCGCCACAGAATGACGACGCAGTTGCAGCAGCCTCTCACATGTGAGTTGGGCTACTGGCTCCCGGAGGACGCGCACGATGCCGGTGTCGCCGGCCGGATGCGCGAGGCTCTGGAGCGCGCTGCGGCGGCCTGGGAGTCTCTGGCCTCAGTGGACCCGCTGAGCGCCCAGTACGCGGTTCCGTTGGCCTACCGCAAGCGCTTCCTCATGCAGATGAACTACCGCGAGGCATACGTGTTCGTTCGCCTGCGCTCGAAATCGCACGGGCACGAGTCGTACCGGCGCATCGCGTGCGCCGTGAAGGAAGAGATCGAACGGGTGCATCCTTTGCTCGGCGGGATGATCCCCGCGGAAAGCGTGCCGGCCGCTGTAATGGTGGAGGACTCTGGTGGTGTCTGAACCGGGAATGGAAGAAGTGCGGAGTCGCGAGCACGACTCACCGCCCGCGATCAGCGGGTTCGACCACCCCGAGGGTGGCAAGGTCCACTACGGCGGACAGGCCGTCATCGAGGGAGTGATGATGCGCGGCCCGACCGCGGTAGCGACCGCCGTTCGTCTTCCCGACGGGACCATCTCCGTCCACAAGGAGAGCTTCGTATCACTGTCGAGGCGTAACAGGCTGTTGCGCCTTCCGGTCATCCGCGGAGGGCTGACCCTCATCGAGTCGCTGACCCTGGGCATCAAGGCGCTCAACTACTCTGCGAGCATGGCCATCGACGCGGCCGGCGATCAGGAAGGCGACGACCATGAGGCCAACGACCAAGAGGGCGGAGACCGCAACGGCGAAGCGCAGAGGGCGGGTGAGAAGGAGGGCGCCGGTTGGCGCACCAACGCGGCGCTCACCGGCACGATGATCTTCGCGTTCGCGCTCGGCATCGTCATCTTCTTCTGGATCCCGATGGTCCTGTCGGGCTTCCTGACGGACGTCATGGGTAGTGACAGCGGCATACTCTTCAATCTCATAGACGGCGTTATCCGCGTCGCCTTCTTCCTGCTCTATCTCTGGGGCATCTCGCGCTGGAAGGAGATGCGCAGGGTGTTCGAGTACCACGGCGCCGAGCACAAGGCGATCTTCACCGAGGAGAGTGGCCTAGAGCTGACCCCTGAGAATGCCAGGGCGTTCACGACTCGCCACCCTCGGTGCGGCACCAGCTTCCTCCTCATCGTGATGGTCGTATCGATCCTCATCTTCATGGTCTTCGGCAAGCCGCCGACGATCGGACTCAGACTGGCCAGACTTCTCCTGATCCCGGTGATCGCCGGAGTCTCGTACGAGATCATGAAGTTCTCGGCCAAGAAGGCCGATCAGAGGTGGGCGCAACTCGTGTCTGCGCCCGGCATCTGGCTTCAGAGAATAACCACGAAGGAACCCAGCGACGATCAGGTTGAGGTCGCCATCGCGGCGCTCGAGGCGGTGAGAGTCGAGGATCAGGGCAGATGAGCAAGATGTTCGAGAGGCTCGAGTCCATGAAGGTCCGCTACGACGAGCTGGCGGACCTTCTCTCCGACCCGGCGATCCTGTCGGACCACAACCTCACGAAGAAGTATTCCAAGGAGAGGGCCGGGCTGGAGGAGGTCATGAATGTCCACGCGGTCTACAAGAAGGTCATGTCCGATATTGAGGACGCCCACGAGATGATGGAGACCTCGACCGACGCCGAGTCCAGGGAGTTCGCGAGGGCTGAGTTTCACGAACTCGAGGAGAAGGTCGACGAGCTCGAGGAGGAGCTCAAGCGACTCCTCGTGCCCAAGGATCCCAACGACGACAAGAACACGATCATAGAGATCAGGGCGGGCACCGGCGGTGAAGAGGCGGCCCTGTTCGCGGCCGACCTGTTCCGCATGTACAACAGATACGCGGAGTCGAGGCGTTGGAAGGTGGAGGTGATGAACTCCAACCCGACCGGCACCGGAGGGTTCAAGGAGATCATCTTCATGATCGAGGGGAACGGCGCCTACAGCCGCATGAAGTACGAGAGCGGAGTTCATCGCGTTCAGCGGGTGCCGGCCACCGAGTCACAGGGGCGCATCCACACGTCAGCCGCCACGGTAGCCGTCCTTCCCGAGGCCGACGAGGTCGAGGTGGAGGTCAAGCCGGACGACATCGAGGTCGACGTGTTCAGGTCGTCGGGTCCCGGCGGACAGAGCGTCAACACGACCGACTCGGCCGTGCGCATCACGCACAAGCCCACCGGGCTGGTCGTGACCTGCCAGGACGAGAAGTCGCAGCACAAGAATAAGGCCAAAGCGCTCAAGGTGCTGCGCGCGAGGCTGTATGAGCAGGCGCTCGCGGCGCAGGAGAAGGAGACGGCCGAGGCCAGGCGGAGCCAGGTATCCACGGGCGACCGCAGCGCGAAGATCCGCACGTACAACTTCCCGCAGAGCCGGGTCACGGACCACCGCATCGGCATGACGCTGCACGGCATAGACCAGTTCATGGATGGGAACATCGACGAGCTGGTTGATGCGCTCACCACGAGCGACCAGGCCGAGCAGATCGCCAGAGCGTCATGACCAAGAAGACCTGGACAGTCCTCGAACTCATCGATTGGAGCAGAGCGTACCTCGCGGAGAAGGGCCTCGAGAACACGAGGCTCGAGACCGAACTTCTCCTGGGTCACGCGCTGTCCCTCCCGCGCATCGAACTGTATCTCAACTACGCGCGTCCTATGGACGAGGGCGAGCTGGCTCGTTACAAGGTTCTTCTGAAGAGGCGCCTCTCGGGCGAGCCCGTTCAGTACATAACGGGGACGGTCTCGTTCATGTTCGCGGAGTTCGAGGTGAACCGATCCGTGCTCATCCCGCGGCCAGAGACTGAGGCGCTTACGGAGGTGGCGCTCCAGTTGCTGAACGAGACGGGCTCGGGCGTCGATTCGGGAATGGGCTCCGATGCCGAGCAGGTGATCGCGGACGTGGGCACCGGGTCAGGAGTCATCGCCGTCACGCTGGCAATGAAGGCCCCGCGTGCTCGCGTGCTTGCCACCGACGCGTCGGAGGAGGCGCTGCGAGTCGCGGCCCGCAACGCAGAGAGGGCCGGCGTCTCCGGTCGCATCGAGTTTCTGCAAGGCGAGATGCTCGAGCCGCTTCTGGGGGCCGGACTCGCAGGCGGTCTGACGCTTCTCGTCTCCAATCCGCCCTACGTGGCCAGCGGCGACATCGAGTCGCTGCCGCCCGAGGTACGCGACTTCGAGCCCAGGATCGCGCTCGACGGAGGCACGGACGGCCTTGACTGTCTGCGGGTGATGGCGCAGGATGGACCGTCGCTGCTGGCTCCGGGAGGAGCGCTGGCGCTCGAGGTGGGTGACGGGCAGGCCGACGCGGTCGCGGACATGGTTCGGGCGGTCGTGGGCGCCTCCGAGACAATGAAGGACTACGCCGGGCGCGACAGGATCGTCGTCGGGCGCAGGGCATAGATGGGACAACCGGGAGAGCATCGATGGACAGAATCCTGATAGAGGGCGGGCATCGACTCGAGGGCGAGGTCACGATCGGCGGCGCGAAGAACGCGGCCCTGCCGATCATGGCGGCCACGCTCCTGGCGCCTGGCGTCTTCACCCTCAAGAACGTGCCCAGCCTCGCGGACGTCCGTACGATGGGGCACGTCCTTCGTGTGCTGGGTGCGGCCGTCGACCACCACGACCATGCAATGACGATCGACACCACGAACGCCCGCTACCACGAGGCGCCCTACGAGTTGGTGAAGACGATGCGCGCCTCGGTCTGTGTGCTCGGTCCGATTCTGGGAAGGCTTGGGAAGGCCCGCGTGTCGTTACCGGGCGGATGCGCGTGGGGACCGCGCCCCGTCGACTTCCACATCCGGGCCATGAAGGACCTGGGGGCGTCTGTCGAGATCGAGCATGGCTACATCGTCGCCGAGTCGGCCCGTCTCAAGGGCGCCACGATCCACTTCGACACCTCGAGCGTCGGCGCCACCGAGAACGCGATGATGGCCGCCACGCTCGCGAATGGCCAGACCGTCATCGAGAACGCCGCCCGCGAGCCGGAGGTCCGCGCGCTCGCCGAGTTCCTCCGCGCGATGGGCGCGGACATAGCGGGAGACGGGACCGGTACGATCGTCATAGAGGGTTCTTCGGAGCTTCACCCCGCCGACGTTGAGGTGATACCTGACAGGATCGAGACGGGCACGTTCATGGTCGCCGTCGCGATGACCGGAGGTGACGTCCTCATGAGGGGCGCGCGGCTGGACCACGCGAGCGCCGTGGTGAACAAGCTCAGGGAGGCAGGCGCGGAGATCGCCGAGGAGGATGGGGGCGTCCGCGTGCGCGGCCCGGTGTGGGCAAGGGCGGTCAACGTCACGACCGCGCCGTTTCCAGGTTTCCCGACGGACATGCAGGCCCAGTTCATGGCGCTCATGGCGGTGGCCGATGGTTCCTCGGTCATCACCGAGACGATCTATGCGGACAGATTCTCGCACGTTCCCGAGCTGAAGCGGCTCGGAGCCGAGATCAACCTCGACAGAAACATCGCGGTCGTCACGGGAGTGAAGAAGCTTTCGGCAGCGAAGGTCATGGCGACCGATCTCCGCGCAAGCGCGGCGCTCATTCTCGCGGGGCTCGTGGCTGAGGGCGAGACGGAGGTCTCGCGCGTCTACCACATAGACAGAGGCTACGAGGCCATCGAGAAGAAGCTCGGGGCGCTCGGCGCGAACGTGACGAGGGTCAAGGACTAGAGCGGCGCCTTTGGGCGCTCCGAACCGCTTCCTTCGAACACCGCGGAGGCATCCCTTGCCCGAACCCGCCAGGCACGTCATCCTCGGAACAGCGGGCCACATAGACCACGGCAAGACCGAACTCGTTCGCGCGCTCACCGGCGTCGACACCGACCGACTTCGCGAGGAGAAGGAGCGTGGCATCTCCATCGAGCTGGGGTTCGCCCGGCTCGACCTGCCCGACGGAACCACCCTGGGCGTCGTGGACGTTCCCGGACACGAGAAGTTCGTCAGAACGATGCTGGCCGGCGCGGCCGGGACGGATATTGTCCTTCTCGTCGTGGCGGCCGATGAGGGCGTCATGCCGCAGACGCGTGAGCATCTCGACATCATCGACCTGCTCGGCGTGAGGGCCGGGATCATCGCGCTCACGAAGACCGACCTCGTCGGGCCCGAGGAGATAGAACTCGCGGCCGAGGAGGCAAGGGAGCTCGTCGAGGGGACGACCCTCTCAGACGCGCCGGTCGTGCCGGTCTCGTCGGTGACGGGCGATGGGATCGACGAGCTGAAGGCCGTGATCGCCGAGCTGGCGGCCTCGGTCAAGGAGCGGTCCGCGTCGGGCACCGCACGACTCCCGGTCGACCGCGTGTTCAGCCTGGCCGGCCACGGTACCATCGTCACAGGGACGCTCTGGTCAGGAAGCGTGGCGGCGGGCGACAGGTTGGAACTCCTGCCCCGCGGCATCGAGGCCCGTGTCCGCAGCGTACAGGTCCACGACTCGCCCGTCGAGCGGGCCGAGGCCGGACAGAGAACTGCGATAGGGCTCGCCGGTGTGAGCCGCGAGGACGTCGCGCGAGGCGACACCCTGTGTGCCCCGGGCTCGCTGCGCATCACGCACATGCTCGACGCGAGGCTTCGGCTGGTTCGTGGCGCCAGGCCGCTGCGCAACAGAGCGCGCGTGCACTTCCACCTCGGGACGGCAGAAGCGCTCGCGCGGGTCGTGCTCCTGGAGGCCGAGGAACTTGGACCAGGCCAGGAGGGTCTGATCCAGGTCCGGCTCGAGACGCCGATGGTCGCCGATCGTGACGACCTCTTCGTCATCCGGTCCTACTCGCCGGTCGCCACGATGGGCGGAGGCCGCGTCATAGACCCCGCGCCCAAGAGACACAAGCGCATGAGGGACGACGTGCTCGATGCGCTGAGCGTTCTCGAGGAGGGAAGCCCTGAGGACGTGGTCCTTCAGCTCGTCGACGACTCAGGCGTCGAGGGTCTGTCCGAGTCGGAGCTTGCTCAGGGAGTCGGGCAGGACGCGGCTGGGGCGGTCGATGGCCTGCTCGCAGACGGCAGGCTTGTCGAGCTCGAGGGCAGATACCACACCGTGAGAGGGCTCGCCGAGGCCGGAGAGCGCATCGCGGAGATCTTGGGCGCGCACCGCAAGAGCGCTCCGCTCGAGTGGGGCATGTCGGCGGAGGAGCTGCGCGGCAAGTTGTCGCGGGGACTCGACAGGCGGACGCTCGACGCGTTCCTCGCGCGCCTTGGCGAGGAGGGCCTGGTGTCGCGCCGCGGCGATCTGGTGCGTCTGGGTGGGGAGGACGTGAAGCTGTCCGGTGCCCAGGCATCGCTCGCCGACAGGATAGAGTCCAGATTGCTCGAGGCCGGCGCGAACGTCCCCTCGCTCGACGAGCTCAGACTCGAGGTCGGTGGAGCCGAGTTCGACGCCATCGTCAAACTGCTGGTCGAGACCGGTAGGCTGACGAAGGTAACGACGACGCTTCTCTACCATCCGGAAGTCATTCACGACATCAGGGAGCGAGTGCTCCGCCGACTGGACGAGGACGGCGAACTCTCCGTCCCTCTCTTCAAAGACATGACCGCCGTGTCCAGGAAGTACGCGATCCCGTTGCTCGAGTTTTTCGACCGCGAGGGCACGACGATGCGGTCGGGAAACGTCCGCGTAAAAGGCAGGAAAGCAAGATAGCACGGCCGGCGCCGGTGGTTCGAGGCGGCAGCCGCCACGCGACAGGGCCCCGGCTGAGGGGGTGGTCCTGGGCCGCTGGAGGTCGGATGTCTCTGGGGAGAGAGCGCAGGGAGTCAAGGGGCGTTTCCATCGGCGGCGTGGCCGTTGGCGGCGGCGCTCCCATATCCGTGCAGTCGATGACAAACACGCCGCCCGCGGACGTCGAGCGGACCTCGGCGCAGATAGATAGACTTGCCTCAGCCGGCTGCGAGATCATACGCGTCGCCGTCCCGGACGCCTCCGCGACCGACGCGCTGCGGGAGATCGTCGGTCGCTCACCGATACCGGTCGTCGCTGACGTGCATTTCGACCACCGGCTCGCTCTGGCGGCGATCGCCGCCGGTGCGCACGGCATCCGCATCAACCCCGGCAACATAGGCTCGGCGGACCGCGTGCGCGCGGTTGTCGACGCGGCCGGTGACGCCGGGATCCCCATCCGCATTGGCGTCAACGCCGGATCGCTCGAGCGCGACATCCTCGAGCGGGAGGGGCGGCCAACGGCGGAAGGCATGGTCGAGAGCTGCCTGAGGCACGTCGAGCTTGTCGAAGAGATGGGGTTCCGCGACATCATCCTGTCGCTCAAGGCCTCCGATGTCGCGATGACCGTGGAGGCGAACCGGTCCATCGCGGCGCACTGTGACTATCCGCTGCACCTCGGCGTCACCGAGGCCGGCACCCTGCTCACCGGAGCCGTGCGCTCGGCGGTCGGCATGGGCATCCTCCTGGCCGAAGGCATAGGCGACACGATACGCGTGTCGCTGGCCGGGCCGCCCGAGGAGGAGGTCGTCGTCGGGCGGCGCATCCTGTCGTCGCTGGGCCTGCGGCACGGTGGGGTAACAGTCATCGCGTGCCCGACCTGCGGGAGGTGCACGATCGACGTGGCGGCCATCGCCGGGGAGGTCGAGCGCAGGACCGCGCACGTCCGCCGCGAGCTGGTGGTCGCCGTCATGGGATGCTCCGTCAACGGCCCCGGCGAGGCACGCGAGGCGGACGTCGGCGTCGCCGGAGGGGGCGGAGATGCCGTGCTGTTCAGGGGCGGCGAGGTGGTTGGCAGGATAGACGGAGCAGATGCCGCGCGCATCCTGCTCGAGGAGATCCTGGGAGACGCGGAGCAGGACTAACGGTCACAGGCGGCTCGGTCCGAGGATCGTTCCGCGGGTGGGTCGGTGACACGCCGATCGGATGGGCAAATGCCGACACTGATCGTATTCGGCGAGCACCTCTGCCACCGCGCGGGCGGGGCCGAGACGAGCACGTACCTCCTGACGCGGCGTCTTGCGGAGAACCAGGCGTTGCACGTCGTGCCCGTCTCGGGCGTGTCCGAGCGTTACGAGCTGAGGCTCGACCGCGTTCCCTACGATGACCTCGTAGAGTTGCCGCTGACGAGCCTGAGCGTGCGGCTTCCGTTCTTCGAGTACGCGCTCAACTCTCGACCCGTAGGTGACTACATGCGCGCCGCCTCCGGCGACATCCTCTTCGCAAACGGCATGGCGGCGCCCGCGGCCATCAACGCGTTCGAGGGCCCATCGGTCTACTTCATCCACGATGAGATGAGCCTGAACGTCTACCGGACGTACGAGACGAGACCGCTCAAGCGCCTGAAGTTCGGAGTGAGATGGCAGATCGACCTTCCGTTCATGCTGAGCTATCGCTCCGACAACATGAAGGCGATGCGCAGGGCGAAGCTCGTGGTGGCCAACTCCCGCCACGTCGCGCGGAGGGCGACCGAGCTCCTGGGGGTGAATCCTGTGGTCGTCTATCCGCAGGTCGATGTCGTCTCGTTGCGCGGGGAACCCATGCCGCCGCTGGAGGAGCGCCCGTTCATAATGATGGTCGGCGACCAGGAGGTGAAGGGGGCGGGCACATTCCGCAGGATCGCCAACGCCATGCCCGACCACGAGTTCCTCGCGGTGGGCCGCGGGTTTGCCGAAGGGAAGGTCGGAAACATCACCTTCCGGGGGTTCGTGCCTGACCCGCTCACGTACTACAGGAAGGCGAAGGTCGTCCTGCTCCCCTCGACCTGGGAGGAGGGTTTCGGTATGGTGTCGGTCGAGGCGTCGGCTCTGGGTATACCGACCGTCGTCTCGAACCGTGGAGGTCTCCCCGAGACGGTGCCCGGCACGGACCTCGTCGTGACCGACTACCGCGATCCGGTACGCTGGGTGGAGACGATACGCCTGGTGCTGGACGACTACGAGGCGCGCTCGAAGAAGGCACGCGAACACGCGATGCAGTTCGACGGCAGGCTACAGATACAGCTTCTGGTGGAACGCGTCCGCGCCGCGACCGGCGTGGAGCTATCCTGACGCACGTGTCAAGTGAGGCGCCGTCCAACGGGGCGGCCGAACCAGAGGAGGCGGACATGAGACGTTGGACCAGGTATGCGGCGCTTGCCGCGCTCGTCGTCGCTCTGGCAGCGCTCGCGGGATGCGCCGCCGGCTCCCCGCGGTTCATGGAGGAGCCCGCCGGCTTCTGGATGGGCGTGTGGCACGGCCTGATCATCATCATCGCGTTCATCGTGAGCCTGTTCAACCACACCGTGCACATCTACGAGGCGAACAACAACGGCGCCTGGTATGATTTCGGCTTCATCATCGGACTTCTCATCTCGGTAGGAGGCTGCATCGGTGGCGGCCACAAGAAGCGCCGCAGGCGCAAGACGGACGAGTGGGACGAGATTGGTGAAAAGGTGGAGAAGCGCGTGCGCATGGGCATCGACCGTTGGCTCGAGGAGAAGGGTGAGCGCGACGACGAGTGGGAGGAGATAGGGAAGAAGATCGAGGAGAAGATCAAGCGTGAGCTCAAGGACTGGGCGGACAAGTGACATCCCGCCACAGGTCGGCGACTCGCAACGCCCGGGGCGACACGTCCCGGGCGTTGTGACGAGAGCACGTCCGAGGCAACGTTCATGTTTGCTCCCCTCTTCGGGCGCGCGCATCCAAACAGGATGGTAATCGACCGCGGAGCGGTCTTATGTTCCCGGAAGTTGCGCGAGAGAGGAGCCGGCGATGGTCGTGCGCAAGATAGTGGAGATCGACGAGGAGAGGTGCGACGGATGCGGGCTGTGCGCGACGGCCTGCCACGAGGGCGCAATACAGATCGTGAACGGCAAGGCGAAGCTCGTATCCGACACATACTGCGACGGTCTCGGCGATTGTCTTCAGGAGTGTCCGAGGGACGCGATCACGGTCATCGAGCGTGAAGCGGACGAGTACGACGCCGAGGCGGTCGAGGAGAGAATAGCCGACGCGAGGCAAGCACCCGGCGCGAAGCGAGCACCCGGCGCTGCGACGCAGCTCAGGCAGTGGCCCGTACAGCTGATGCTGGTCCCGCCTACCGCTCCCTTCCTCAAGGGCGCGGACATTCTCGTTACGGCCGACTGCGTGCCGTTCGCCGCTGCCAACTACCACGACAAGTACCTCGCCGGCAGGGTCACGGTCGTGGGCTGCCCGAAGTTCGACGATATCCAGCACTACTACGAGAAGCTCAAGCTCATGTTCGCCGAGGCCCGTCCCGCCAGCATCGCCGTCGTGCGCATGGAAGTGCCATGCTGCGGCGGCATCGCCCAGGTGGTGACTCGTGCAAGGGCCGACGTCGTCCCCGACACCGAGCTCACGATAATCACCATCGGGATCCACGGAGACGAGAAGAGCGTGGAGCGCGTACCGTCCCCGTGATAGACTCGCCCTCCGAGACACGGGGCACCGAACGTCGTGCGTTCCGTCGGGCGCGCACCCGCCACGGGAGTGCGCCCCTCGGACCCTGCCGGGAGACGCAGCATGGATGCGAGAACCCTGATGGTGTGTGCGGCCGCCGCGGCCGCGTCGATGCTTATCGCAGGCTGCGGGGACTCTTCACCCGAGCCCGTCGTCGAGAGCGGAGTCAGCTTTGAGCTGACGAGCCCCGCCTTCCCCGACGGCGGACCGATCCCCGCGATGTACACGTGCGACGGCGAGGACGTTTCTCCGCCCCTCGAGTGGAAGGGACTGCCGGCAGGCAGCTTCACGGTCGCGCTCGTGATGGACGATCCCGACGCCGTCCCGGTGGCCGGCCACGTGTGGGACCACTGGATCATCTACAACATTCCCATGCGCGCTACGGCGATGGCCGAGGCGATACCGCTCACGCCGGACCTCCCCGGTGGCGCGCGACAGGGCAAGGGCTCGTCGGACATCGGATACCAGGGACCGTGCCCCCCGCCCGGACAGACGCACACCTACCGGTTCAGGGCGTTCGCCGTCGACACGATGCTCGATCTTCCGGCCGGGGCGTCGAAGCAGCAGTTGCTCGAGGCCCTGGATGGACACGTGCTGGCAGTGGGCGCGATGACAGGGACGTACTCCAGGCAGTAGGTGCTCGGCCGCCGGAGGTCGTTTGACCCCGATCCTCGAGACCAGAGACCTTCGCAAGATCTTCATGAAGGGCGCCGTGCAGATACCAGTGCTGAACGGCGTCACCCTCGAGGTCGACCAGGGCGAGTTCCTGTCCATCGTCGGTCGTTCGGGTTCAGGGAAATCGACGCTCTTGAACCTGATCGGCGGTCTGGACACACCCACGGCCGGGAGCATCCTGGTCAAGGGCGCCGACATCTCCTCGATAGGCAGGGCGGGCCTCGTCAGGCATCGCCGCAACACCGTCGGCATGGTCTTCCAGTCGTTCAACCTCATCCCCTCGCGCACGGCTCTCGAGAACGTCACGCTCGCGCTCGCGTTCGGTGAGTACCCGTCGCGCGAGAGGCACGCGCGGGCGGCTGAGATCCTGGCGTCTGTCGGGCTGTCGCACAGGCTCGACCACAGGCCGGGTGAGCTGTCCGGGGGCGAGGCCCAGCGCGTGGCGATAGCGAGGGCGCTCGCAAACGGTCCTGAGATGCTGCTTGCCGACGAGCCGACGGGGAACCTCGATAGTTCGACCTCGGACGAGATCGTGTCGCTGCTCCGGGAGCTGAACCGCGTCAGCGGCCTCACCGTGGTGATGGTGACCCACGAGGAGTCCATCTCGCGATCGGTCTCGCACCGCATCCTGCGGCTTCTGGATGGCCGTCTGGTCGCGGAGGAGCGCGTGGAGAACCCGCATGAAGTTCGGTGACATCTACCGGCTGGCGAACGCCAACCTCTGGCGGACGAAGCTCCGCACGATCCTGACCACTCTCGGGGTGGTCGTTGGGATCGGGGCACTGGTCTCGATGGTCTCTTTCGGCGTCGGGATACAGAAGAACGTGACCGACGAGGTCCGGCGAAACGACCTGTTCACCACGCTCGAGGTCACGTCCGCCAATCTCGACCTCGACCGCGTCATGAGCGGTGACGTTGCGTCCGTGATGGATGAGCGGGACGCCGACGCGCCGAGGCTCGACGACGAGGCCGTGCGAGCGATCTCGGCCCTGCCCGGAATCGAGATCGCGTTCCCCGAGGTGCGGTTCCCGGTCAAGATCCTTTTCAACGGGCGTGAGACACGGACCGGCGTGCAGGCACTGCCGGCGGAGATGGGACGCTACCGTCCGTTCGACGAGCTTCCGTACGGCCGGTTCTTCGAGAGCGACGACGAGAACTCGATCGTCATCGGGCCGGCGCTGCTGCGCGATCTGGGGCTCCGACTCGACGGGCCCGAGCTCCCGCCGACGGCGGGCAGGGCCGGCGACACGGAGGCGCTCGCGACGATATCCGCCGACTCGCTGCTGGGGCGCGAACTCGTGCTGGTCTCGTCGGTGCTGGACGAGGGACGCCTCATGAGTGCCGCGATGACGGGCGCCATGCCACTTCGGGAGGTGGAGACGCGGCTCAGGATCGTGGGCGTCCGGGGCAGGCCCTCGGGGTTCGGCATCGGCCGCTTCATGTCGGGCGTGGTCATCCCGATGGGAACGGCAGCGCACATCCCGCGCCTCGGGTTCAACAACATCTGGCAGCTCCTGAGGGCGGACGGAGAGGAACCGGAGTATCCGACCATCCACGTTCGAGCCGCGTCCATGGAAGACCTTGAGTCTGCGAGGGATGAAATAGAGGACATGGGGTTCTCGGTGCTCGCGCTCGTCGATCAGTTGGAGGAGTTCAAGCAGCAGTTCCTCATCCTGGATGCGCTCCTGGGCGCCGTCGGCACCATCGCGCTCTTCGTCGCGTCGCTCGGCATCGTCAACACGATGGTCACGTCCATTCTGGAGAGGACGCGCGAGATAGGCATAATGAAGGCGATCGGAGGCAGCGAAGGCGACATCAAGTGGATCTTCTTCGTCGAGGCGGGAACGATCGGCCTCGCAGGCGGCGTCTTGGGACTGCTGCTGGGGTGGGGCGTCACGCGAGTGGCGAACGTGGTCGTCAACTACCATCTGCGGCCGGAGGGGCTTCCCCCGGCGGAGCTGTTCTACATGCCGATGTGGCTGCTGCTCGGGGCGCTTGGGTTCTCGGTGCTCGTGAGTCTCATGGCAGGGGTCTACCCGGCGGCGCGCGCGGCGAGGGTCGACCCCCTGACCGCGCTCCGTCATGACTGAGCGCCGGGGGCGGCCGGCCAAGGGCTCGCGGCGACCATCGGTCGCCGTGGCGGCAGGTCGAGGGGCGGTTCGTACGGCGGCCGAAGTCGGTCGGCGTTCAACCACCGGTCAGGCGGGGCGGTCAAAACATACTGCAGGACTCACCGAACATCGGTCGGACTTTCACTGAATGGACTGGGCGCGAATCCCCGTGAGCCGCGCGTGGGAGCGGAGGGGACGTTGCGCCACACCAAGGGGGGAGCGATGACAAGAGGCAAGGGTGTGCTGTCTTGCATTCTGGTGGCACTCGCGTTCGTAACGACCGCCGCACAGGCGGTAGAGCCGCATGCCGGGATGCTTCGGTATCCCGACATCAGCGCGACGCAGATCGCCTTCCGCTACGCCAATGACCTCTGGGTCGTGTCGAGAGAGGGAGGTACCGCGGTCCCGCTCTCGAGCCCGGCCGGAGGCGAGAGCTTCCCCAGGTTCAGTCCGGACGGGCGCACGATCGTGTTCATGGCGAGCTACGACGGTGTTCGCGACCTCTACACGCTTCCCGTCGAGGGAGGCGTTCCCGAGAGGATCACGCATCATCCCTCGCAGGAGCTTCCGTGCGACTGGACTCCTGACGGTGACGAGATCGTCTTCTACGTCTACGGCATGGGTGACAACCCGCACGCCTACCAGCTCTACAAGGTGGCGGCCGAGGGTGGACTACCCGAAAAGCTGCCGGTGCCCTACGGCACGAACGGAACCATAAGCTCCGACGGCCAGTGGCTCGCCTACACGCCGTTCAGCACCGACTTCTCCACGTGGAAGCGCTACATGGGAGGCCGCGCTCCGGACATCTGGCTCTTCAATCTCAAGGACCACACCTCCCGCAAGATCACTGACTGGAAGGGCGCCGACACGATACCAATGTGGCACGGCGACAAGGTCTACTACCTTTCCGACGGCGGTCCCCACCACCTGCTCAACATATGGGTCTACGACCTCGCGACCGGCCAGCGCAGGCAGGTCACATCGCACACCGACGTCGACGTGAAGTTCCCGTCGGTGGGCCCGGGCGACCGCGGCCAGGGCGAGATCATCTACCAGCTCGGCCCCGAGCTTCGCGTCCTCGACCTCGCGACGGAGAAGTCGCGTGTCGTGCGCGTGACCATCCCCGGCGACAGGCCGCGCATCAGGCCGCAGTTGGTCGACGCGTCGGAGTTCATCGACGAGGGCGACGTGTCGAAGACCGGCAAGCGAGCGGTCGTTTCCGCGCGTGGTGATATCTGGACGCTTCCCGCGGAGAACGGCTCTCCTGTGAACATGACCCGCACGGACGGGGTTGCCGAGCGCGATCCGTCGTGGAGCCCCGACGGCAAGTGGATAGCGTACTTCTCGGACGAGACGGGCGAGTACGAGCTCTACATCAACCAGTCGGACGGAGCCGGCGAGACGAAGAAGGTCACCTCCGACAAGCTCGGATTCATGTTCGCCCCGGTCTGGTCGCCCGACTCCAAGAAGATCGCCTTCAAGGACCAGCGAGGCGCCGTCTACATCCACGACATCGACGGCGGCGGGAGCAAGAAGATCTACCAGAGCCAGTCGGGCTCGTGGAGCTTCCGAACGAACTGGTCGTCCGACTCGAACTGGTTGACCTTCGCGGACTCGGAGTCTCCCAGGAGTCAGTCGGCGGTGTGGCTGTACGACGTCGCCAACGACGAGATTCAGCGCGTGACCAGCGGCATGTTCGCCGTCACGTGGCCGACGTTCGACCGCGAGGGCAAATACCTGTTCTTCGCGAGCAACACGGACTTCGAGAACCCGGTCTACGACGACGTCGGCGAGAACTGGTCGTATCCTCAGACCGACCAGCTGTACGTCGTGACGCTCCAGGACACGACCAAGTCGCCGTTCCTCCCCGAGGTCGACGAGGAGACCTGGGACGACGAGGACGCGGACGGGGCGGACGAGGCCAAGGCGGATGAGGGCGACGACGACGGGGAAGGCGAGGACGCGGACAAGGACGCCGACGAGGACGAGGAGGAGCCGATCAGGATCGACCTCGACGGTCTCGAGGCCCGCGCGATTGCTCTTCCCGTCGACCGCGGCGCGTTCTTTAACCTCGAGGTGAACGCCGACGGCAAGCTGCTCTACGTGAGGCGCTCGGGCGAGTCGCGCGGAGGCGGCACGAGCATTTATCTGGCCGACCTCGACGACGAGGACGAGATGGAGAAGGAGGTCCTGTCGGGCGCGGGCAGCTTCGCGATGTCGGCTGACGGCAACAAGATCCTCGCCGCCGACGGCCCGCGCATGGCCATCGTCGACGCCGCTGCCGATCAGAGCTGGGATAAAGCGCTGTCAACCGCGGGAATGACCGTAGAGATCTCGCCACGGAACGAGTGGGCCCAGATACTCCGCGACGCGTGGCGCATTCATCGCGACTTCTTCTACGCTCCGAACATGCACGGCGTCGACTGGGACAGGGTCTACCGCAAGTACGAGGCGATGCTCCCCGACTGCGCCTCCAGGGCCGATCTCTCGTACATCATCGGCGAGATGATAGGAGAGCTGAACGTAGGGCACGCCTACTACTTCGGCGGCGACTACGAGGAGGCTCCGACCGTGAGTGTCGGGGTCCTGGGGTGCGACTTCGAGATGGGCGACGGAGCCTACCGCATATCGAGGATCTACGAGGGTGGCGCCTGGGACGCAGACGCGCGCGGACCACTCTCCGAAGACGGCGTGGACGTCTCCGTGGGCGACTATCTGCTAGCCGTGAACGGCGTTCCGCTCGATCCCAAGATGGACCCGTGGGCTGCCTTCCAGGGGCTCGCCGGGAGCACCGTGACCCTCACGGTGAGCGCCGGTCCCAAGATCGACGATGATGCGAGGTCCGTGGTCGTCGATTTGCTCGGCAGCGATCGCGACCTGCGATATCGGGCCTGGGTCGAGGGCCGCAGGGCCTACGTCGACGAGAAGACGGACGGTCGCGTCGGCTACATCTACGTTCCCGACACCGGCGTCAACGGGCAGAACGAGCTGGTCCGCCAGTTCGGCGGGCAGCTCGAGAAGAGCGCCCTCATCGTCGACGAGAGGTGGAATGGCGGCGGGCAGATCCCGACGCGATTCGTCGAACTCCTGAACAGGTCGGTCGCGAGCTACTGGACGATGAGGTACATAGACGGCGTGGTTCCCACTCCCGAGTACTCCATCTACGGTCCCAAGTGCATGCTCATAAACGAGTCGGCGGGCTCCGGCGGCGACTACTTCCCGTACTGGTTCAGGGAGGCCGGCGTCGGCAAGCTCGTCGGAACGCGCACCTGGGGCGGCCTTGTCGGGCTGTCCGGCAACCCCGGGCTCATCGACGGGGGATACGTGAGCGTCCCGAGGTTCGCGTTCGTCAACAAGGACGGCACGTGGGGCATCGAGGGCCACGGCGTCGACCCGGACATCGAGGTGGTGGACGACCCGGCGCTCATGTGGAACGGTGGAGACCCACAGCTCGACGCCGCCATCGATCTGATGCTCAGCGAACTCAAGACGGGAGGCTACAAGCCCCCGAAGAAGCCTGACTACCCGGACAGAAGCGGTATGGGCATAAGGCCGGAGGACTACTAGCAGAGAGCCGCGTGCCGCCCGCGCCCTACCGAGGCGTCGGTTGCTGAGGCGAGGCGACAACAAGCGCTCGACGCACGACGTACGCGCCGGATCCCACGAGTCCGGCACCCCCTGGCGCCCGCGCGGCTTGACAGCCCGCGGGCGCCGGTCCATCGATACCTTCCTCGCCCTCGGGCTGTTGCCGCGACCCCCCTCTTCCTGCTAAGCTTACGAGGCTGCGAGAGTTTCGCTCCCGCGGAGCCTTGGTGTTCCGGCCACGCCACGTCACAGAAGGAGCCAGCTGATGGCAGTTGATCTCGAGAAGTTGCTGAGGCCGGTCGACAGGCCCATGCCCCCGTTCCCGCCCAAACACATGACACTGGCCAGCGGCGATGACATGGTCATCCGGCAGGTGGGCCGCGACGACATTCCGAGGCTGCTGTCGTTCGTCGCTCCGCTCATGTATGTCGAGCGCGACTACTACGACTGCGTTGCCGCCCGGGTCTACTCTGAGCTTCTGGCCTACTACCGCCACAGGGTACAGGATGAGTACGTGCTGGTCGCGCAGATAGGCGGCGAGCTGTGCGCCATCGTGAACGGGCGCATGGTCAACGAGAGGGTGGGGATGTCGCTGCACACGCTAGCGCTCCGCAGGGGACTCAGGATCGGGGCGCACGCGTTCGCGACGAAGATGGAGTACCACATCGACATTCTCGGACAGGATGAGGTGCTGGTGGTGGCCGAGTCGCCCATCGGCTTTCGCAGGTGGATGATCGAGTATAACCTCGAGGAGCGTTTCGATGTTCCGCACGAGCTGGGCGGCGTCCCGTCGTACGCGCTCACGCGGGAGCTGTTCGATAGGGCCCGAGGCACGCTTGTGATCGGCAGGCGCCCGGTTCCTGAGGACCTCATGGCGAAGGCGATGGAGGACATCCTTCCGCCGTCCGATCCGCCCAGGCCTCCCGAGGATCTGATGGCGGCAACGCGCTCGAAGTACGACCCGACGGGAACGGCTCTCTTGCTCCAGAGGTGGGTGCAGGAAGAGAAGGTGAAGCAATGAGAGACGTATACGTCGCCGGCATCGGCATAACCTCGTTCACGAGGCTCGAATACCCGCTCTCGGAGATTGCGGCCTACCCGGTCATGATGGCCATCAAGGACTCCGGCCTGCGGAACATAGACCACCTGTACGTGGCTAACATGGGGAGCGGCAGGGTCAATCACCAGACGGGGCTTGCGAGCGCGGTCGTCGACACGCTGAGTCTCACCCCATCGGGTGCGGAGCTCATCGAGAACGGTCCCGCCTCAGGCGGCTCGGCGGTGAAGCAGGGCTTCATGGCCGTCGCATCAGGAATGCATGACGTCGTCGCGGTGACCGGCGCCGAGCGCATGCGTGAGGTCAACAACCTCGAGGCCACTGACTTCGTGGCCACGCTCACGCACCCGATAGCCGAGTACATCTACGGAGTCACTCTCCCGTCGCTCGCGGCCATGTTCACGCGCATGTACATGGACAAGTACGGCGTTACCGGACGGCACCTCGCGATGGTTTCGGTCAAGAACCAGCGCCACGCGCTCCGCAACAAGTTCGCGCACATCCAGCAGGAGATCAGCGTCGAGGGTATCCTCGACTCGCCGGAGGCCATGACGAACAACCCGTACGTCTCCGATCCACTGCGGTTCTTCGACTGCTGCCCCGTCTCTGACGGGGGCGCGGCGGTCATACTCACCACCCGGGAGGTGGCGGAGGCGACGGGCAGGCCTCTAGTGCGGCTCGCGGGAGTCGGGCAGGCGACCGACACCCACTGCGTGCACGAGCGGGAGGACCCGACCGACCTGCTGGCCGTCAGGCGTGCCGCGGCCGGCGCGATGAAGATGGCCGGAGTGAAGCCGTCCGACGTCGACGTGGCCGAACTTCACGACGCGTTCACGATCCTCGAGATCGTCGAGAGCGAGGAAGCGGGCTTCTTCCCGAAGGGCGAGGGGCATCTCGCGCTGGAACGAGGCGAGACCGAGCTTGGCGGGAAGCTGCCGATCAACGTGTCCGGAGGCCTCAAGGGCCGTGGGCATCCGGTCGGTGCGACCGGTGTCGCGCAGGTCTACGAGATCGTGCACCAGCTGCGGGGCGAAGCGGAGGACCGCCAGGTCGAGGGCGCGCGCGTCGGGTTCACCTGCAACTTCGGAGGGTTCGGCAACAACGTCGTCTGCATGGTGCTGAAGAAGGAGTAGGGCGTCGCCGGCGCCGGACGGGAGCGGTCCGGGCGCCATCCCCGGCCCGCGTGGCCGGCGCGATTCCACCAGGAGATGTGGACATGAGCAGAGAGATCTACGCATACAGGTGCAAGAGATGTGGCGAACTGCACTATCCGTACAGGATGGTCTGCAAGAAGTGCCACGAGAACGACCACAACGAGTTCGATCCGGAGCCACTTCCGAAGACCGGGACGCTCGTCACGTTCACGGAGCTGTACTCGCTGCCGGCCGTCTTCGAGGTGCGCAAGCTGGGGTTGGGCATCGTCGAACTCTCCAACGGCATACGCATCACGGGACAGCTGCGCATAGACGAGCCGAAGGCCGGGATGAAGGTGCGGGGCGAGGTTGAGGTCGTCAGGAGCGAGACCTACGAGGACTTCCACGGCATGGTCTTCTACGAGGCGTGAGGGGCAATTGGCGGAGCACGAGCGTGCCATCCGACTGCTGAGACGCGGCGATCTCGTCGCGGATGGAACCTACCGTGTCCACTCGCGCTTCAGGCGAGCGGTCAACCTCAGTGACGGGCGCAGAGTGCTCTCGGTCGTCGCGGCGGGCGTAGACGCCGGGCCCGCGACCCTGGTCGTGGATCGCCTCCACGCAGGCTCGCCCGAGACCGTCCACGTCGCCGGCTCGTCGGTTACGATCGACGGCCTCCCTGTCGCTACCACGGATGCCGCGTCCTACGATTCCACCTTCTATGTCAGAGCGGCCGACGCTCGTGTCGTTCGCCGCAATCTGAGTGTCCTCTCTTTGCTCATCGCCGAGCGCGCGCCGGTCGAGAGCCTGGCCTTCCTGCTCAATCCCGGGAGGGTCGAGCTTCTACGTCCGGGCTTCGAGCGCACCTACGCGCGCCACATGAGCCACTGCGCACGCGACATCTTTCACGGCGACATGCTGCGCGGAGTCGAGCGGGCCAGGGGCTGCGGCTTCGGGCTCACTCCGTCCGGTGACGACCTGATGGTCGGCATCCTGGTAGCGATGCGGTTTCTGGAGCAGACCGGCGGACGAGACCTCTCCGAGGTGAGGGCCGACGTCGAGCGCACGGCACGCACCGGCAGCCTGCTGGGTGATTCGTTCCTGGCGTTCGCCGCCCGCGGAAGGGTCTGCGAGAGCATGAGGTCGCTCGTGACCGCACTCGCCCTCGGCTCGTCGGGAGACGTGGCGTCCGCGTTCGACAGGATCTCCAGCGTCGGGGCGACGTCGGGTGTGGATGCCGCCTCCGGGCTCTGCCTGGGCGTCGGCGCGGGTGCCAACGGCTGGCCTCGCACCGGCCGCGCATCATTCGGTCGGGCCGCCGCGGGCGCCGAACCGGTTCCAGGCGATGTTCGCGCGCCGGGAGAGGGGAGTATCCTGTGGTCCTAGAGTGCAGGATCAGGAAAGGCGCGTACTTCGACTCGGTCACCCTCATGAACGTCGGGCGCGAGCTGTCCGTCATGGACGGCGTCGACGACGCGGCGATCGTCATGGGCACCGATGAGAACAAGAACATACTTCGCGCCTCCCGCCTGCTGACCCCGAAGCTCGAAAGCGCCGTCGGCAGCGATCTCCTGATCGCGGTCCGGGCGTCGGACGCGGCCTCGGCAGCGGCCGCGCTCGCGGCGGTCGACGCGCTCCTGACGCGCGACAGAAGCGCGGTCGGGGACTCGTCGGCACGCGAGCCGCGCAGCCTCGGCGGCGCGCTCGACGTCGTTCCGGAGGCGAACCTCGCGCTCATATCGGTCGCGGGACGCTATGCCGGCGCCGTGGCCGATGAGGCGCTCGACCGCGGTCTTCACGTCATGCTCTTCTCGGACAACGTGGCGCTGGAGACGGAGGTCGCCCTCAAGAGGAAGGCCCACGAGAAGGGCCTTCTCGTGATGGGACCCGACTGCGGCACGGCCATCGTGAACGGCGCGCCGCTCGGGTTCGCCAACGCCGTGTCCCGCGGCCCGGTGGGCATAGTTGCCGCATCCGGCACGGGTCTCCAGGAGGTCAGCTGCCTGCTCTCAAACGACGGAGTGGGCATTTCGCAGGCGCTCGGGACGGGCAGCAGGGACGTGAACGATGCCGTGGGCGGCGTCACGTTCCAGGACGCGCTGCGCGCGCTCGGTGACGACCCGGAGACGGAGGTCATCGTGCTCGTATCCAAGCCACCCGACCCGGGTGTCCATGCGGCCGTGCGCGAGGCGGCTGCGAAGCTCGGCAAGCCGGTCGTGTCCGTGTTCCTCGGGGCGGAGCCGACCGGTGCGATGGACGCCTGGACGCTGGCCGGGGCGGCCGTCAAGGCGGCGGCTGTCGTTAGAGGCGAGCCCGTCGAGGACACGCTCGCGTTCGGTCCTATGGACGACGCGCTTCGCGAGTTTGCCGACGACATCGCCTCGGCCAGGAGTGCGGGGCAGAGGTATCTGAGAGCGCTCATGAGCGGCGGCACGTTCGCTTCCGAGGCCGTGCTGCTACTGGGGCGGATCGGGGTGCCTGACGTGCACGCGAATGTCTCCGGCAAGCGCGCCGCGAGACTGAGTGACCCGCTCGCGAGCATCGCGAACACGGTCGTCGACATGGGCGCCGACGAGTTCACGGTCGGCCGCCCGCACCCCATGATCGACTATTCGCTGAGGCGCAAGCGGCTTGCCGCGGAGTCGAAGGATCCCGAGGTGGCGGTCGTGCTGCTCGACGTGGTTCTGGGCTACGGCGCCAACCCGGATCCGGCCTCCGAGCTGGAAAACGCGGTCAGGGATGCTTCGTCGCGCGTCGCCGTCGTCTGCTCGATAACGGGAACCGAGCGCGACCCGCAGGTCCGGAGCGTCGTCGAGAGGCGACTGAGGCGGGCCGGTGCGGTCGTAATGCCTTCCAACGAGGCGGCATGCAGGCTCGCGGGCGAGACCGTACGCACGCTGGGAGAACGCTGATGTCGGCAGGTGAGCTGTTCAGGACGGAACTCAAGGTCGTGAACGTGGGCCTCCGGTCGTTCAGGGATAGCCTCGATTCGGCGGGCACGGTCGCCGTGCAGGTGGACTGGCAGCCGCCGATGGACGTCTCCGCCGAGTCGATGCGCGTGCTGGCCGGGCGCTCTTCCGTCATCGACGAGGCGAACGCGAGGGCGGTCGACATGCTGCTGCGCGCGGCACCGGCCCTCGTGGGGATGGGGACGGCGTTCGACGCCATACCGGGCATGCGCCGCGACCTCTTCCTGCACGCCGGCCCTCCGGTCACATGGGAGCGTATGTGCGGACCCATGCGCGGCGCGGTCATGGGGGGTATCATCTACGAGGGGCTTGCCGACACTCCGGAAGCCGCGGAGGAACTGGCAGCGTCCGGTGCGATAGAATTCGAGCCGTGCCACGAGCACAGCGCCGTCGGTCCGATGGCGGGCATCGTGACGCCGTCGATGCCGGTCTTCGTGATACGGAACACGGAGTTCGGGAACGAGGCCTTCTGCACCATGAACGAGGGGCTCGGGAAGGTCCTGCGCTACGGCGCGTTCGCGCCCGAGGTCATCGAGCGACTGAACTGGATGCGCGACGTCCTCTACCCGGTCCTCCACCGCGCGATCGCGACCGCCGGTCCCATCGACCTGAAGAACCTGATCGCGCAGGCGCTCCACATGGGTGACGAGGTCCACAACCGGAACCGCGCGGCGACGTCGCTCCTCTACCGGGCGCTCGCGCCCGCTATCGTCTCGACGTGCGACGATCGCGCGGCCGCCGCGCGGGTGCTCGGCTTCATCAACGGGAACGACCACTTCTTCCTCAACCTGTCGATGCCGGCCTGCAAGGCATCGCTCGACCCGGCACGCGGCATCGAGGGCTCGAGCCTCGTCGTCGCGATGACGAGGAACGGGACCGACTTCGGCGTGCAGCTCTCCGGCACCGGCGACGAGTGGTTCACGGGTCCCGCCGACGTGCCGGACGCGCTCTTCTTCCCGGGATATACGAGGGAGGACGCCAACCCGGACATCGGTGACAGCTCGATCACCGAGACCGCGGGACTCGGAGGGTTCGCGATCGCGGCATCGCCCGCCATCGTCCAGTTCGTCGGCGGGACGACGTCAGACGCCATCAACTACACGCTCGAGATGTACGAGATCACGACGGCCGAGAACGACGCGTACCAGGTGCCGTACCTCGACTTCCGGGGGACTCCGACGGGCATCGACGTGGTGAAGGTCGTGACGAAGAACATACTGCCGTTCATAGACACGGGCGTGGCGCACCGGGACCCCGGCGTGGGGCAGGTCGGGGCGGGAGTGCTCCGGGCCTCGGCGCAGCCGTTCCTCAGGGCATTCGAGGGGCTCGCCGCCAGACTGGGGTGAGAGCCGGACGATCAGGAGGTGGCACTTGAACATCGACAAGTTCCTGGCATTCATGAACGATGTAAAGCTCTACGACTTGACACAGCGGCTCTCGATACACACGCCGCCCTGGCCCAGCTACATGCCGATGGGGCTCCAGTACTTCAAGCGCATCGCCGGCGCGCACATGGGGCAGGGTGCCAACGGGCAGATCATGACGACCTCCAACCACGTCGGCACGCACATGGACGGGGAGATCCACTTCCATGCGAGCGGACGCGCCATCGGCCAGGTCCCGCTCGAGGAGTGGGTCGGCCCGGGCGTCGTGGTCGACATCTCGGACGCCGTGGAGGACTACGGCCTCTACTCGCCGGCCATGATCGAGGAGCGCGTCGCCGTCAAGCCGGGCGACATTCTCATAATCAACACGGGCTACCACAAGTACGCGTGGGACCAGAAGGGCTCGGATGAGATGCGCTACTTCGTGAAGCACCCGGGTCCGGACCCCGACTTCCACAAGTGGGCGATCAAGATGAAGCTCAAGTGGATCGGGGTGGACTGCGGAAGCGCCGACCACCCAATGAACACGATCATCCGCGACTGGCATCCCGGTCTGTTCGAGAAAGCGGAGGCAAAGCTCACGCGCGACTACGGCAAGGTATGGGACGAGATGTTCCCGCCCGAAACGTACTACCAGGTCATGCACCTCAAGCTCTTCCCGAAGAAGATCGTCCACGCCGAGAACCTCGGTGGCGACATAGACAAGCTCGGGAGCAGGCGATGCTGGATCGGGTGCTTCCCGCTGCGAGGCATCGAGCTGGAATCGTCGATGTGCCGCATCGTGGCGATGCTGCCGCCGGAGTGAGGAGCCAGCATGTCGATATCGCACGAGTTCGACTACGTACGACCTGACACGCTGGACGAGGCCGTAGCGGCGCTCGGCCGGGCAGGCGATGGAGCGGCCGTCCTCGCGGGAGGCACCGACCTCGTGGCGTGGCTCAGGGATGGAGTGGCGAGGCCGTCCCTGGTCGTAGACCTCAAGGGCGTTCCTGGGCTCGCCGAGATCGCGGTGTCTGGTGGCGTTCTGTCAGTGGGCTCGTTGGTGACGTTCGCCGACCTCATCGATTCGGCAGCCGTCGCGGACGCGCTTCCGGTGCTGTGCGAGATGGCGCGCGTGATGGGCTCGACGGGCATACGCAACCGCGCGACCGTCGCCGGGAACATCTGCTCCGGCGTCCCTTCGTGCGACAGCGGTCCCGTCCTGCTCGTGTGCGACGCCACGGTCAGCGTCGTGGGTCCGGGTGGAGCGCGCGACGTGCCCGTTTCCGACTGGTTCAAGGGACCGAAGAAGACGGCGCTCAAGGCCGGCGAGATCGTGACGCGCATCGCGATTCCGCTTCCCGAGAACGGACACGGAGCCTGCTATGTCAAGCTCAGGCGCAACCGCGGCGAGGATCTGGCGCAGGCCGGCGTAGCCGTCATGGCGCTGCCCGATCGGAGCTACCGTGTCGCCTTCGGAGCCGTCGCACCGACACCCGTGAGGGCGCCGCGCATCGAGGCGCTCCTCTCGGGGCGCGGGGTGGACGACGCCGTCATCGAAGAGGCAAAGATGCTCGTGTCCGAGGAGACCGCGCCGATCTGCGACATCAGAGCGAGTCGAGAATACCGGGAGCACATGCTGCCGGTGATGCTCGAGCGGGCGCTGCGCGCGGCCGCGTCGCGTCTCGCGGGAGCCGGCCCCGTGTACGGGGAGCCGCTCATCTAGACGGACCGGAAGGGTCGGCGCGTCTCGCGCCGAGGGCGTCAATCTCTCGCCGTGCCGGCATCACATGCTCTGTCAGGGAGCACTCGAATGACTCGACAGATCACGCTCAACGTCAACGGCGAGGAGTGGACCATCTCCGTCGCCCCGAACGAGACGCTCCTCGAGGCGCTGCGCGACCGCATAGGCATCAAGAGCCCGAAGATCGGGTGCGAGCGAGGCGACTGCGGAAGCTGCACGGTCATCCTGGACGGGAAGACCGTGAGGTCGTGTCTCGTTCTCGCCGTCGAGGCCGACGGTCGCGGCGTCCTGACCGTGGAGGGGCTCTCGAAGGACGGGCTCACCGACCTCCAGAAGGCGTTCATCGACGGCAACTCGTTCCAGTGCGGGTTCTGCGCGCCGGGCGTCATCCTGACCGCCTCGGAGCTCCTGGCGAAGAACCCCGAGCCGACCGAGCTGGAGGTCAGGGAGGCGCTCTCCGGGAACCTCTGTCGCTGCACCGGCTATACGCCGATCATCGACGCGGTCCTCGCGGTGGGCAAGCGGGGAGGAGGACGGAGCGATGGCTGAACGCAAGCACGTGAGCGCGTCCGCTTCTGGTCTCAAGTACGTTGGCTCCTCCGCCACGCGCATCGACGGACTGCCCAAGGTCTCGGGCAGCGCCACGTTCGTCGACGACATCGACTTCGGACCGGGCCTGCTTCACGCGGTCATCGTGGAGAGCCCACACGCCCACGCGAGCATCGTCTCCATCGATAAGTCGGCCGCCGAGGCCGTGCCCGGTGTCGTCCGCGTCGTGACGGGAGAGGACTTCCCATACAGGTTCGGCCTCTACATGAAGGACCGGCACATCTTCGCGATGGACAGGGTCAGGTTCGTCGGAGAGCAGGTGGCCGCCGTCATCGCGCGCGACCTCAAGACGGCGCAGCGGGCCGCCGAACTCGTGCGCGTGGAGTACGAGGAGCTGCCGGCGCTGTTCGATCCGATGGAAGCTGTAGCCGAGGGGTCGTGCCTCCTGCATCCGGACATGTGCGACTGCGAGCGCGTCCCGTGGTTCTTCCCCGAGCCCGACACGAACGTCGCGCACTGCAGGCGCACGCGGAAGGGCGACGTCCAGGGGGGCTTCGAGGAGGCCGACATCGTACTCGAGGACACTTACACGGTGCCGCGCTATGCGCACTGCGCCATAGAGCCGCACGTGGTAGTGGGGCTTCACGACCACTCGGGACGACTCACGCTCTGGTCGGCGTCGCAGTCACCACACACGCAGCGCAACCTCTTCGCCGAGACGCTCGCGCCGCTCGGGCTCACGCACAAGGACATCAGGGTGGTGACGCCCTATGTCGGAGGCGGGTTCGGAGGGAAGGCCGGCGTCACGATGGAGATCATAGGCGCCGCGCTCGCCACCGCGGTCAAGGGTCGGCCGGTCAAGCTGCGCTGGACGCGCGAGCAGGAGTTCTACAATACCTACCAGCGCCAGGCTGTCGTGGCGAAGCTCAAGATCGGGGCGAAGAAGGACGGTACCCTCACGGCCATCGAGCACACGCTCTACTGGGACGCCGGGGCCTACGTCGAGTACGGCGCGAACGTGGTGAACGCCGTCGGCCTCTCTGCCACAGGACCGTACCGCATCCCGAACGTGAAGATCGACTCGTACTGCATCTACACGAACCTGCCGCCCGGCGGGCCGTATCGCGGGTTCGGTTACTCGGAGTTCCACTTCGGGCTCGAGTCGCACATGACCCGGCTTGCTCAGGAGCTGGGGCTTGACCCGGTCGAGTTTCGCAAGAGGAACGCGATTCGCGAAGGCGACACGCTTGCCTACGGCGCGAAGATGAACCCGAGTGGGCTCCTGGAGGCCATCGACAGGGCGGCGGCCGCCATCGGCTGGGGCGAGAGCACCGAGCCGTCGGGACCGGGCAAGCTCGTCGGCAAGGGTTTCTCGCTCATGTGGAAGGCGCCGGCCATGCCACCGAACGCGGCCTCGGCCGCGTTCCTCAAGTTCAGCGAGGACGGGAGCATCAACATCACCGTCTCGGGCATGGAGATCGGGCAGGGCTATCTCACGGCGATGGCTCAGATTGCCGCGGAGGTTCTGTCCGTTCCCACGGAGAAGATCCGCGTCGAGACGCCCGACACCGACCGCAACCCGTACGAGTGGCAGACCGTGGGGTCGCACGTGACGTGGGGGTGCGGCAACGCCGTGAAGGATGCGGCGATCGAGGCGCGCGAGAGGATCTTCGACGTCGTGAACAGGGGCAAGGGTCTTCCCGTCGACGCGCTCTACCTCGAGGATGAGAGGGTGAAGAGCCGTCTGGACCCCGACTTCGAGCTTCCGCTTCGCGACTTCGTCATCTACGGCATCCAGATGGCGGACGGCACCTTCCGCGGCGGCCCCATCATGGGAAGCGGGATGTTCATGCCGGAGTTCACGTCGGCCCTGTCCGACCCGGCGACGAGCCAGGGCGGACACCCGAACGTGCACTACACCGTCGGGGCGGCTGGCGTCGTGCTCGAGATCGACCGCCAGACCGGCAAGATGGACGTCCTCAGGACGGCGCTCGCCGTCGACGTCGGCAAGGCCATAAACCCCGACCTCGTGGAGGGACAGATAACGGGTGGGCTCCTGCAGGGTCTCGCAACGGTGCTCTACGAGGACATGCGGTTCGACGAGAAGGGGAGGATGCTGAACCCCAACTTCACCGACTACAAGATACCCACCACGATGGACACCCCGAGGGAGACGATACCCATCATCGTCGAGGTCCCGCAGCCCGACGGCCCGTTCGGCGCGCGCGGCGTGGGGGAGCACACGATGATCCCCGCTGCACCCATGGTCGCCAACGCGGTCGCGGACGCTACGGGCATACGCCTCAAGTCGATGCCCATCACCGCGGAGAAGGTCGCCCTGGCGATCGCTGAACGCGAGCGGAATCGATAGCGCCGCGCTGCCTATCTCACAAGCACCATCTTCCGCGTCTTGACGCCGCTCGCGGTCTCCAGCCTCAGGAAGTAAACGCCGGAACCGACATCCTCGCCGCGGTCGTCGGTGCCGCGCCACGTGAGCGAGTGCGGTCCTTCCTCGCGCGGTCCGTCCACGAGCACGCGCACGAGCCTCCCCGCCGCGTCGTAGACGGCCAGTCTCACGTCCGATGGCTCGGGCAGCGAGAACGAGATGGTCGCCGCCGGGTTGAACGGATTCGGGCGGACGGGCTCGAGCCTCACGGCATCGACGGTCTCACTCGAGTCGATGTCGCTCGCGGTGTAGTTGAGAGCCCACAGCTCGACGTCGTCGATGTTCCAGCCGCAGTATCTCCACCCACCGTCGGTCTCGCCCATCGTCCACCGCACGTAGACGGAGCCCTCGTTGTCGGCTATGTCGGAGATGTCGTAGCTGACCTGGGTCCACGCGCCGTCCGAGACGGTGTCGGTGTTCTCCCACACGGTCACCCAGTTCGCTCCGTCCGTGCTCACTCGCACGTACGCGTGGTCGTAGTTCGCGTCCTCGACGCCCAGCCAGCGCCAGAAGATCAAGCGCACGCCGGCGAGGCCGGTGCAGTCGATTGCGCCTGTTGTCAGGTGAGTCTCGGAAAGCCAGTTCGGATAGTCGCCGGACAGGTTGTAACCGTAGACGTTCGCGCCAGTGTGCCCGCTCGTCGGGTCGGGCGCCCCGTTCTCGCCTCCACCGCCCGTCGGCTGCCCGTAGGCCCACTGCCCCCCGGTCGTCCAGCCGGGGTCGGACGCCATCGTCCACTCGCGCCGGAGCGTCCTCTCGCCGACGAAGAGCTTGAACGTGCGCGTGGCGTCGCCGAGATGGTGCGAGAGGTCGGTGAATTGCAGCGTCGCCTCATACGCGCCTTCCGCAAGAAGCTCCGCAGCGGCGTTAGGGGTTGCGACGACCTCTCCCGTGACACCGCCGGGCAGTGTGCCACCCGTGTCGCCCGAGAGCGTCAGCCACGTGCACGATGCATCAAGAGTGACCTCGTAGTCGGTCGCTCCTCCTTCGTAGGTGAACTCGAAGCTCGCCCCGGCGGGCGAGAAGGGGCCGCCTACCGGTCCTTCCGAGCCCGCGGCTCCGTCGGGCTCCACGCGGAGGCCGGCGTTGTTTGTGAGCGCCTTGATGCAGAAGTTGGCGGTCGGATCGAATGTCGTGAGGTCGACCCATCCGCCGCCGTCCCGGTAGTAGCTCTCGCCCGGGCTCGCGGACGACTCGACGATCGTGCGGTAGCTTGCGCCGAGGAGCACCGGCACGTCGGACGTCGCGTCGTAGGGCTGACCGCCGCGCGAGAGACTAACGTAGACGTAGAAGTCGTCGCCCTCGGTCACGATCACGGGCGCGTCGAGGTCGACCGTGTGAAACCCACGGAACTCGAAGCTCCCGCTCTGCGTGGTCAGCTGGTCCACGAGCGCGCCACCCTCGAACCCGCCGTAGACGGCGATCGTGTAGTCGACGCTGTCGGCGGCCGTGAAGAAGCTGACGGCGTTCACGAACTCGCCCGACTGTGAGACGAACGCGTTCATGGCCTCCTCCACGTCAGTCATCGTCTCACGCCACCCGTGGTAGTCGTGGTAGTAGACGTGGTCGTAGCGCATCGGCTCGACGTCAACGAACGACACCGCTCCCATGAACGGCTCCTGACCGCACCACTTGTCATAGTAGGAGATCCAGAAGTAGCCACTCTCGCCCCAGCTCGCGCCCCAGCTGTTCTTGATGAGCCACGCGCCGGGGTGTGGAGCCGGCGTGATCTTGGCGTCGTCCCATCCGACTATCGCGACGGCATGGTTGGGCGGCGTCGAACTCGTCGGCGGCTGGTAGTGGATGTAGTTGCTGATGAACTGACTCTCGTAGTCGAGGCAGGTCCCCACGACGCCTTGCGTCATCACCGCTTCCTTGATGGTGTCGATGTTCGAGAGGTCGGGCCCAGCGACGTGCCACTCGACGTGCCTGGGGTAGTAGTAGTGCCAACCCTGGCCTGACCTTTCCGGAGGGTTCGTATAGGACTGGCCGTCGACGTCGCGAACGGCGCCCTCGCCCCTCGAGAGATAGGCCGTGGCGACGAGGTAGTCGCCGCCCTGGTGCACGACGAGTCCCGAGCCCGCGGGCGGCTCGATGTCGTCGTTGTTGTGTTCGTTGAAGCCGTTCCACCAGTCCAGATGGTACTCGGCGAGGTTGGGTTCCCCGGACTCACCGTTCGCTTCCCAGGCGCCCGTCATGAGCAGGTTGCCCTCGATCGACGCCATCGTGCCGTGCGTCCAGCAGGTGCCTCCGGTCTGCGACTTGACCGAGGTTACATAGTCCTCTCCACCGACGTCGCGCAGGTCGAACGAACTCGGGAGCTGGCAGGTCGCGAGTGACGGGGACAGGCCGAGGGCCGCCACGGCGGCAAGCGCCGACAGCGCTCGGGTGGCAGAGGGCATCGTCGTGCTCCTTCCTGGGGGTGTGGCCGGGGGGGAGTGTCACATCGGGCCCAAGGGAGCCACGTCCGGACCCGCGTCCAATCATACAGCCGGATGCGCGGCGAGGCAAGGGGATGGTCCCGGTTCGGCCCCGCACGGCGGGGCCGCCTGCCCGGATTCAACTCTGGCAGGAAGCGCTGCCGCGCAAGAGAACACCCCGCTCCCTGAGGAGCGGGGTGTCCGGTGTTCTGCGATCAGACGATGGGGCCTAGCGATACAGGGCCTTGATCGTCGTCCAGCTCGCGTCCTCGACCGGCGAGTACGCGCTGCCCTCGACCTCCAGTACATACTCGGTGCCGCAGGGGCACGCGCCCCAGTCGGCCGGCATGGCGGCAATCCACCAGGTGCCGGCGGTCAGGAACGAGCTGAACTCCTTCACGAAGTAGGCGTCGCTGATCGCGTAGTAGGTGAAGCTTGTGATCAGAGCGCAGTCGTCCGGGGCTATGAACCCGAATACCATCGGGTACCCGGAGCACATGCGAAGCGTTACCTGGGCGTCCTCAACCAGGACCACCTCGTACCAGTCGGTCTCGCGATAGGTGGACGTGCCGAACGCGTAGACGCCGGTCTCGCCGCAGATCGTCAGGACCGGAGCGGCCGGGATCGACTCGAAGACCGGCGGCGTGGAGTTGCAGCCGCCGTTGTAGACGTCGTCGTAGTCGGTGCCACAGGTCGGCTCGCCCTCGATGAAGGCGCCGGCCGGGCAAAGCGGCTGGCATGGCTCGGGGCATCCCGCATCGTAGATGTGGAGCTCATAGACGCCGGACTCGCCGCCGTAGCCGTCGACCACGATGTAGTAGTTGTTGCCTGCGGCCAGGTACAGGCCCTCCAGCTTGGACCTGAAGGCGAGCGCGCAGCCGGAGAAGTCGTCGTTGCACGCGTACGGCGCACCGGGCGTGTACATGTTCTCGTACACGTAGACCTTCGTGTCGTAGCCCGAGTTGCACAGGTCGATGTCGACGCAGATGTCATCCTCGGGGGTGAAGACGTAGACGACGTCCGGAGACGTCGAGCCCGTGTACGTGCACACCTCGTCGTAATCGTCGATGTTGTCCGACGTGTCGCCGGTGTCGTCGAACGGCAGCGCGGGAATGACCCACGCGGTGGCGATCGTCTCTCCGCCTTCTCTGCCGTCTCCGGGAGCGTTGCTGGGAACCGGCTTCTTCGCTTCGAGCTTGTTCGTAACGGGAACTGCCGCGCTGCATGCCATCGCGGCCACGAACAGCAGAACCAGAGCTATGGTAGCGAACTTCATTGCCAGCCTCCTATCGTCGTGCAGGCGGTACACAAACTGGACACCACTGACAGCGCCAGCAGTCGATGAGCGTCATCGCCTCCTTTCCGGAACCGGTCCGCGCGGGGTTGCCAGTGGCAACCCGAATGTGGCAGTCTATTCGCTCGAGTTCGTCTCTGGTCGGCTGATGAGGACGCTCAAGCGAAACGGTGGGCGAATGGGACGGTACTGCAGCTCTCCCTCGTGTGTCAAGCGCGTGTTCCGCGCTCGCCCCGAAGAATGGCCGAACGGAAACTCAATCTCTGGACGCTGACCGCGCATTCGTGAATCAGCCTGCGCGATTGGAGAAAGCGCTCGTGAGAGACGGGACCGGCGAGGTGACTGGAGTCACCACAGATCTGCAGCCGCCGCGGCGACTCAGTGAGGCGGCCCGGGCGTGGTGCCTGTACGACTGGGCCAACTCCGCGTTCGTGACGACGGTCACGGCCGCTCTGTTCCCGCCGTTCTTTCGCTCTCTCGCCACTGCGGCGGGCTTGAGCGCGAGCCGCGCGACGGCCTACTGGGGCTACACCTCCTCCGCGGCGCTCCTTCTCATAGCTCTCGTGGCGCCCCTGCTCGGGGCCACCGCCGACCACACGGGCGGCCGGAAGCGGTACATGGCGGCCTTTGCGGGGCTCGGGATCGTATTCACGGCGTCGTTCTTCCTGATCGGCGAGGGCGCCTGGCAGCTCGCCTCGGCCCTCTATGTGGTGGCGGCGTTCGGATTCGCCGGGGCCAACGTGTTCTACGACTCGTTTCTGCCTCACGTTGCGGCCCCGCCGGACGTCGACCGAGTCTCTGCCACCGGCTTCGCGCTGGGGTATCTGGGCGGCGGCGTGCTGCTCATTCTGAACGTGCTCTGGGTCTCCCGTCCGGGCCTGTTCGGCATGCCCGGCACCGGGTTCGCCGTTCGAGCCTCGTTCGTGAGCGTGGCCGTCTGGTGGGCGCTCTTCTCTATACCGTTCTTCAGGTTCGTTCCGGAGCCGGGAGTCGCCCGGCGCGCGGGCAGCCACCTTCCCGCCCTGCTGGAGGGACTCTCGCGCCTTGTCGGCACGGTGAGACAGGTGAAGCGGTACCGTCAGCTGAGCCTCTTCCTGGTCGCGTTCTGGATCTACACCGACGGCGTGGGGACCATCATCCGCATGGCCACCGCATACGGAAGCGAGATAGGGATCGGCATGACCGACATGGTCATCGCGCTCATCGTCACGCAGATCGTCGGCATCCCGTGCACCATGATCTTCGCCCGGCTCGCGCGGCTGATCGGCGCCAAGCGCTCCATCCTGCTGACTCTGGGCGTCTACACGGTCGTCGCGCTGTCGGCTTACCACATGAAGACGGCCGCGCACTTCTACGCCCTCGCGTTCTCCGTCGCTACCGTTCAGGGCGGCTGCCAGGCTCTGAGCCGCTCTCTGTTCGCCAGGATGGTCCCGAAGGGAAGCACGTCCGAGTTCTTCGGCTTCTACAGCACAAGCTCCAAGTTCGCGGGCGTCTTCGGACCCCTCGTCTTCGGGCTCTTGACTCACGCCACAGGGCAGAGCCGGCTCGGGATAGTCTCCGTCGTGGCGTTCTTTCTGGTAGGGGCGGCGGTCCTGTCGCGCGTCAACGTGGAGGAGGCCGAGATGGCGGCCGATCGTCCCCTTCGTGTATAATGTCGCCGTCCTGAGGCTTGGCGAAAGGAGCGATCACATGATACGCGACATGCCGCGCGCGGTCCGGAAGCGAATACGCTTTCTCGAGGAGCTGGGCGCGAGCCAGAAGCGCGACGACATGCTGTCCTACGACAGACTCCGGCAGGTTCCGCCCGCCACCGGGCGGTTCCTGGCTATCCTGGCGTTCGCCGCGCCCGAGGGGCGCTGGATAGAGGTCGGAACGAGCGGCGGGTACTCCGCCCTGTGGCTGAGCCTCGCGGCAAGGGAGAGGGGAGCGGGCATCACGACGTTCGAGATCTCCGAGAAGAAGGCGGAGCTGGCCCGCGAGTCGTTCAGGACCGCAGGTGTCGAGGACGTCGTGACCATGGTAGTCGGCGACGCCGTGGAGCACCTCGGGGATTGCTCCAACATCGCGTTCTGCTTCCTGGACACCGAGAAGGACCTCTACGGCCCCTGCTACGATCTGACGGTGCCGAGGATGGTGACCGGCGGCATCCTGGCCGCCGACAACGTCATCAGCCACGAGGAGGTCTTGAGACCTTGGACCGAGGCCGCGCTCGGGGACCCCCGCGTGGATGCGGTGGTCGTGCCCGTGGGGTCAGGCGTCCTGGTCGCAAGGAAGATCTAACCCGGCGGTCGGACGCAGCCGGCGTCCGGATCGGAGCCCTGCCCATGCGCATCACTAGGGCGATCTCAATAGACGAACGTGAACTCAAGGAAGAGTTCGTGCGGGCTTCCGGACCCGGCGGGCAGAACGTGAACAAGGTCGCCACGGCCGTCCAGCTTCGCTTCGACGTGCGCAGGTCACCGTCGCTTCCGGAGGACGTTCGCGAGCGACTGCTGAAGCTGGGCGGCAGGCGCGTCACCAGAGACGGTGTCCTCGTGATAGACGCGCGCCGCTACAGAACCCAGGAGCGCAACCGGAAGGACGCGAGGGACCGTTTTGTCGCGCTCGTCAAGCGGGCGGCTGAGAGGCCGCGGAAGCGCCGCGCGACGAAGCCTACGCGAGCTTCGGTGGAGCGCAGGATGTGCGAGAAACGCAGGCTCGGGGACAAGAAACGTCGACGCGAGCGCGTCAGGCGCGAGGATGAGTGACGCGGGTTCGCGAAGGAACCGCGTCCCGGCTATCGTGACGCGGCTGAGGGTGATGAACCATGTCACAGGAGACGATCAACAGAGCGACATACGAGTCTCCCAGTATCGTGTCCCTCTACTGCTCCGGGCCGATCCAGTGCGCCGAGCTGCGCGCGCTCGTGACCTACAGAGACGACTACTGGGGCAAGAGGGTGCTCGACATCGGGGTCGGGGCGGGCCGCACGACCGAGTTCATGCGCACGCTCAACGTCGACTACATCGGCGTCGACTACTCCGAGGGGATGATCAGGCAGTGCGGGACGAGGTTCCCTGACGCCCGATGTGTGCACTGCGACGCGCGGGACATGAGTTGCTTTGGCGAACGCTCGTTTGAGTTCGTCGTGTTCTCCAACAACGGGCTGGACTGTCTTGTACACGAGGACAGGCTGCTCGCTCTTCGCGAGATTGACCGAGTGCTCAAGGCGGGCGGTCTCTTCCTGTTCTCAACGCACAACCGGGACTACAGACACGCGCGCTCGGAGCCGCGGCTGACGCTCTCGCTCGATCCACTGCGACAGGCGAGGTTTCTCTACAGACACCTGAGGAGACTCCGCAACCGCACGCAGAACCGGAGACACGAGCGCTTCGAGGACGACTACTGGATACTCAACGACAGCTCCCACCTGTACTCGCTGCTCACGTACTACATCAGCGTCCCCACGCAGGTGCGGCAGCTGTCGGATGCGGGGTTCCTGGCGCTCGAGGCTCTGGGCTGGGACGGCATGCCCTTGCCTCTGGATGCGCTCGACCGCGACAGCTCATGGATATACTACGTCGCCAGGAAACGCGAGGACGCGGCTAAGTAGGGAGGGTTTGACGCCCCTCGCGGCCCTGCTCTGCACACGTTCGACCTCCCTCAGGTCCCGACGCTTCGGACGGCGGCGGCACATCGGATCCCCTGACGTGCTATACTGCACTGGTCCCACGACCGGTCATCCTGCAAGCGCGCACCCGAGAGAGGACACCGACTTGGATCCGAAGCGCGACGCGTTCGGGCACATGCTGCTCGACTACCACGAAGGCGATCTCTCGGGGAGGGAGATCGTCGAGCGTGACGACGGGTACTTCGACGTCTCGAGCGGACCGGGCTCCTACTTCACGAGCCACAGGGACTGGCCGCCGCACGAGAAGGAAGCGATGCGGCTGGTCAAGGGCAGAGTGCTCGACATCGGGTGCGGCGCCGGGAGGCACTCGATCTACCTCCAGGGCAAGGGCTTCGACGTCACCGGCATCGACGTTTCACCGCTGGCCATCGAGGTCTGCGAAGCGCGTGGGCTCAGGCAGGCCGAGGTCGTGTCGGTGACACGGCTCGGTCCCTCGCTGGGCGTCTTCGACACGCTCCTCATGATGTGCAACAACTTCGGCCTCTTCGGGACCCCCGAGCGGGCGCGCTGGCTGCTCCGCAGGTTCAAGAGGCTCACCAGCGACGAGGCGCGGATCATCGCATCGAGCACGCACGTCTACCAGACGACGAGCCCGTTCCACCTCGCGTACCACCGCCTGAACCGGAAGCGAGGCCGCATGGCCGGGCAGCTCAGGCTGCGCGTGAGGCACAGAACGTACGCGACACCCTGGTTCGATTACCTTCTGGTGTCTCAGCCCGAGATGCGCGAGCTGCTCGAGGGGACGGGGTGGCACGTCGAGCGCTTCCTCGAGTCGGGCGGCGCATCGTACATCGCCGTAGTAGAAAAGGACCGGGTCTGAAGGAGGTGCGCATGGCCGCCGGTCGCGTGGAGGAGATCTACATCTCCGGTACCGGAGGCGCCCCGATGGAGCGCCTGAAGCAGGTCGAGGCCATCGAGGGAAAGGGGCTCAAGGGCGACCGCTACGCCGCGGGAGAGGGCTACTGGTCCGGCATCGACGAGTGCCAGGTCACGCTGATCGAGGGCGAGGTGGTCGACGACATCGACGCCGGGACCGATGTCCGGATCGCACATGGGGAGCACCGCCGCAACATCATCACACGCGGCGTCAGCCTGAGAGAGCTGTCGGGCCGCCGATTCTCAGTTGGGGAAGTCGTGCTGGAGTTCGACCGCCCGCGGCCGCCGTGCCGGTACATCGAGACGCTCACGCAGAGTGGCATGATGGCCGCGTTGTCAGGATGGCGTGGAGGTATCTGCGCGAGGGTCGTGAAGGGCGGGGTCATCGCGGAGGGAGACGTTGTTGAGGTCGTCTGAATGAGGAGGAGCTTCGCAGCGGAGCCGTCGTCGACCCGCGCATGCGCGCGTTCTACGAGAAGTTCGGAGCGCTCTAGAGAGAAGAGGGGGATCGCACGATGCTCGAAACGAGGAACGGCTTCCGCGTAGGCGTTCTCACTGCGCTCGCGATCGCCGCGGCCGTCTGCTGGCCGACCCCCGCCGGCGCAACGGCGCAGGCGTCCGACCTCACTCACATTCACGCTCAGACGCCGGACGCCTCGGGCTACCGCATGCCCGACAAGGCACTGGCAGACATCATAGACGCGAGAAGAACCCCGTGGGTGACCATCGGCCCCGGCAGGAAGTGGATGCTGCTGCGGGAACGTCCGGGCTATCCGTCCATAGACGAACTGGCCGAGCGCGAGCTTCGGTTGGCGGGAGTACGATTCAGGCCCGACCAGAACGCCCAGAGCAGGACCTGGTACTCGAACGGACTCGTGCTGCTTCGGATCGGTGACGCGACCACGGGCGCCGGAGACGCGCCCGCGGAGCGCGCGGTTACCGGCCTGCCGGAACGGCCGCGGATCGAGAACGTGACCTGGTCGCCCGACGGTCGCACGATCGCGTTCACGAACACGACCCCGGAGGGACTCGAGCTGTGGGCGCTCGACGTCGAGAGCGCCGCGGCGCGCAGACTTACCGGGCCGGTCGTGTCGATGACGGCCGGCGTGTCACCCGCCTGGCTCTATGGGAGCGACGCTCTCGTGTGCTGCCTCGTCCCCGACGGGCGCGGCCCCGAGCCAGCGAGACCTTCGGTGCCCGAGGGACCGGTCATTCAGGAGTCGACGGGTGAGGCAGCCCCGGCTCGGACGTACGTCGACCTTCTTCACAGCGCCTACGACGAGAGGTTGTTCGAGCACTACATGACCTCTCAGCTCGCCACGGTCTCGCTCTCCAAAGACGTCAGGGAACTCGGATCGCCGGCTCTCATCTGGGACGTCGACCCGTCCCCGGACGGGAGGTATCTGCTCGTCACCGCGCTCCACAGGCCGTTCTCGTACCTGGTGCCGGTCTACAGGTTTCCCGAGTCGATCAGCGTGTGGACACTTGAGGGCGATGTCGTGCGTGAGATCGCCGACCTGCCGTTGAGAGACAACATACCGATAGCGCACGGCAGCGTGGCGACGGGACCCCGCCAGGTCGGATGGAGGTCGGACGCGCCGGCGACTCTCGTGTGGGCGGAGGCCCTCGACGGGGGAGACGCCGGGGCGGAGACTGAGCTGCGCGACCGCCTGTATGTCCTCGAGGCGCCATTCGAGAGCGGCCCGAAGCCATGGATGGCGACCGAGCTTCGCTTCTCAGGCGTCGAGTGGGGGCACGACGGTCTCGCCCTCGTGAGCGAGTACTGGTGGCCAACGAGGACTGAGCGCGTCTGGAAGGTAGCTCCAGGGGAACCGGACATGGAGCCGACGCTCCTCATCGACCGTTCGTGGGAGGACGCCTACGCGGACCCGGGAAGCCCGGCGATGATACGCAACGGATACGGCAGGTCGGTGCTCCTGACCGGCGACGATGCGAACACCATCTTCATGATAGGCGACGGCGCGTCGCCGGACGGCAATCGCCCGTTCCTCGACGCGTTCGACACCTATCACGGCGAGACACACCGGATGTTCAGGTCCGAGGCACCGTACTATGAGAAGCCGGTCGCGGTCCTGAGCAAGGATGCACGGCACGTCATCACGAGCAGGGAGTCGGTCACTGACGTTCCCAACTATTTCCTGCGAGACCTCGCAGACGGCACGATCCGGCGACTCACCGACTTCCCGCATCCGACCCCTCAGCTGGTCAACCTGCAGAAAGAGCTGATCCGGTACAAGCGGGCGGACGGCGTCGACCTGACCGCCACCCTCTACCTGCCTCCCGGCTACTCGGTGGAGGACGGTCCTCTTCCGATGGTCATGTGGGCCTACCCCAGGGAGTTCAAGAGCGCCGACAACGCGGGCCAGCTCGACGACTCCCCGTATCGCTTCGACTGGATCGGCTGGTGGTCGCCGCTCCTGTGGCTCACCCAGGGCTACGCGGTGCTGGACGGGCCGACCATGCCCATCATCGGGGAGGGCGACCGGGAGCCCAACGACACGTATGTCGAGCAGCTCGTCATGAGCGCCCGGGCGGCCGTCGACGAGGTCGTGCGCCGGGGCGTGGCCGACCGCGACAGAATAGCCATAGGTGGGCATTCCTACGGCGCGTTCATGACGGCCAACCTCCTCGCGCACTCCGACCTTTTCGCGGCGGGGCTCGCGCGGACCGGCGCGTACAACCGGACGCTCACGCCGTTCGGATTCCAGTCCGAGGAGCGGACGCTCTGGCAGGCGCCCGATGTCTATTTCGAGATGTCGCCGTTCATGCACGCCGACATGATCAACGAGCCGCTCCTTCTCGTCCACGGAGAGGCGGACGACAACCCTGGGACCTTCCCGATGCAGAGTGAGCGGCTCTACAGCGCCCTCAAGGGGCTGGGCGGCACGGCGCGCCTCGTGATGCTGCCCCTCGAGAGCCACAGCTATCGCGCTCGCGAGTCGCTCATGCATCTGTTGTGGGAGACGCAGGAGTGGCTAGACCGCTACGTGAAGAACCGTCCTGTCGAAGACGAATCGAGGTGATCGTATGGGAAACAGAATGACGCTCGTGCCGTTCGTATCGCTCACGCTCCTCGCGTTCATCGCTCTCGGGGGGTGCTCTCGGAGTTCAGGCCACGACGAGAACATCGACTCGATCGTGGCTGCCGAACACGCCTTCGCGGACGACGTTGCCGAGAAGGGACTGAGAGACGGCTTTCTTGACAACCTCGGGGAGAAGTCGGTGATCTTCAAGCCGCTCCCGGCGGGTGCCGTGGCCGTCTACGAGTCGATGGGGGACGCGCCGGGCCTGCTCTCCTGGGAGCCGACGCTGGCCGACGTGTCAGCCGCGGGCGACCTCGGTTTCACGACCGGCCCCTGGGAGTTCAGGACGAGCGCTGATGCCGAGGCCGTGGCGTTCGGGCAGTACGTCAGCGTGTGGATCAAGAACTCTGACGGCGTCTGGAAGGTCGCGATCGACGTTGGAACACCGAACGACCCGCCGACCGGACCTCCGGCCGAGCTCAAGAGGAGAGGGTACGAGCGCGTGAGGTCCCCCTACGAACCGGCGGCGACGTTCGAGGACGTGCTCGACGCCGAACGCGACCTGTGGACGAAGTCGTCGACGCTCGGGTTCGGCCCCGCTCTGTCGGCGATGGGCGCGCCCGACATGGTCGTGCTCCGGTTCGGAGCGCCACCGGCGACAGGACCGGACGCTGCTCTGCTCCTCGGTCGCGAGGCTCGCGCATCGTGGGAGCCGGGCGGCGGCTCGGTGTCGGAGTCGGGCGATATCGCTTACACGTACGGAGTCGTCGTTTACAAGGGAGACGAGGGCGACCAACCGGTCGCGCGCGCGTCCTACCTGAGGATCTGGGAGAGGCTGCCGTCGGGGACGTGGAACGTCGTGCTCGATCTCACCAACCCCATGCTTCTGCAGCAAGGAGGTGAGTGATGAAGACCGGCCTGTTCTTTCTCATCACCGCGGCGGCGCTTCTCTCGAGCGTGTCCTGCTCTTCCGACGCTTCTGACGCCGGGAACGCGGGCGCAGCAGATGTCGAGGCCGACGCGGCATGGATCATCAAGGGCGACATCGATCTCGCTTTCGGCCTGTACGAACGGCTGGCGCCTCGCGATGGCAACATCTTCTTCTCACCGCAGAGCATCTACACCGCGCTCGCGATGACATACATGGGCGCGCGGGGTGCGACGGCCTCTCAGATGGAGGGTGCGCTCGGGTTCTCTCACATCGGCGCGGCCGACGGACCCGACGCCAGGCGGGAGCGGGTTGCGAAAGCATTCGGCTCGCTCAGGGCCGCACAGGATAGCGACGCCTCCTCAGCTGCTCACACCTTCGCCGAGGCCAACGCACTCTGGTGCCAGCAGGGATACAAGTTCATGGACGAGTTCCTGTCGCTCAACCGCGAGGGCTTCGGTGCCAACACATCGACGGTCGACTTCGCGGGGGACTCGGAGGGCGCCCGGAGCGCGATAAACTCGTGGGTAGAGGAGAAGACGTTCGGGAAGATCCGCGACCTCGTCGGTCCGAGCGACATCGATGCGCTCGTCCGCATCGTCCTGACCGACGCCGTCTATTTCAAGGGACTCTGGGACGCGCAGTTCGACCCCAAGGCGACGCGCGACGCGGCGTTCCACACGGACCCCGGTAGCCCGGGAGGAGATGTCACCGTTCCGATGATGTCGCACAAGGGCGATTACCTCTACGCTGACGTGGAGGGCGCCGGCGCGCAAGTGCTGCAGCTGCCATACGAGGGTGGGCGGGCGGCGATGCTCGTCCTGCTTCCCCACGAGGATCTGCCCGGGGGCGTCTCGGCCCTCGAGTCCAGGCTCTCCTCAGCGAGCCTCGATGATTGGATGAGGGAGATGCACGAGACGGAGGTTCTCGTGACCCTCCCGAGGTTCAAGATGACCTGGGGCGCTGAGGACATCATACCCGAGCTGCGCGCGCTCGGGATCACCGACCTGTTCTCCGGCGACGCCGACCTCTCCGGCATGGACGGAACGAGGGAACTCTACGTGAGCCGGGTGCTGCACAAGGCGTTCGTCGAGGTGAACGAAGAGGGGACCGAGGCCGCCGCCGCGACGGCGGTCGTGGCGAGGCTCAAGGCCATGAGGCCGCTCCAGTTCATGGCCGACCGACCGTTCGTCTTCCTGATCCGCGACACGCTGACCGGGGATATTCTCTTCATGGGGCGGCTCACGGATCCGGCGGCATGACGTCGCTGCGCAACCTGAGACGCAAGATAACGCGATCGGACGCGTTCGTCGGGGCCCTGGCGGCCGTGACGCGCGCCTTCATCATCGCGTACTCGAAGACTCTCCGGATCAGACTCGAGGCGCACGCCGACTACGACGCGCTCGACCCCTCGAAGGTGCTGTACGGGTTCTGGCACGGCAGGCAGTTCCTCCTGGTCCCCGCGTTCAGGGGCAGTGGTATCGCCATCATGACCGACCTGTCGTGGGCCGGGCGTATACAGAGCCGGGTCCTGGAAGGTTTGGGCTACGTGATCGTCCGAGGCTCGAGCAGGAGGAAGCCCGCCAGGGCACTGGCCGCTATGAAGGCGGCGATTGAGTCGGGGCACCCGGCGGCCTTCGCCCTCGACGGTCCAGGCGGTCCGATCCACAGGTCTAAACCCGGCGTTCTCTTTCTGGCCGAACGGCTCGGGTATCCCATAGTGCCGGTTGGGACGAGCGCCTCGCGCGCCTTCAGCATCCCGCGCACGTGGTGCCACTATCTACTGCCGCTCCCGTTCTCGGCGTGCGTGGTGAAGCTGGGCCGGCCTCTCTGGGTGACTGAGTCCGACCTGACCGCGGAGGATGTGGACCGCGCGGTGAATCACGTTACATTGGAGGCCGACATCGAGGTGGGTCTCGAACGGACGGTAGGGGAATGCGGCAGTCCGAAAGACGACGTGTGAGCACCGAAAGGCGAAGAGATGAGCAAGAGGAACAATAGGACCGACGAGGAGTGGAGGAAGGTCCTGACGTCCGAGCAGTTCCGCGTGACGCGCGAGAAGGGGACCGAGCCGCCCTTCACCGGGGAGTACAATGATTTCAAGGGAGAGGGGATCTATAGGTGCGTCTGCTGTGGCAACCCGCTCTTCCGTTCGACCGAGAAGTACGATTCCGGCTCCGGGTGGCCGAGCTTCTGGGCGGCCGTGTCCGAGGACAGCATAGAGACGGAGCGGGACGACTGGGGCGGCATGTCACGCATAGAGATCAAGTGCGCCCGATGCGGCGCCCACCTTGGACACGTCTTCGAGGATGGGCCAAAGCCCACCGGGCTTCGGTACTGCACCAACTCGGCCTCGCTCGACTTCGATGAGAAGAAGGGTGGGGAGAAGGACGACTAGTTCGGAACGGCCGGGTCAACGAAGACTACCTTCTCGTTCGTCACGACCGCGAGGCCCGGTTTGGAGCGCCGCGGCTTCCTCACGTAGCGCTTCTCCGTATAGGTGACGGGTACCGTCCTGCCTCCGCCGGACTTGCTGTGGAATGCCGCTATGGCGGCGGCCTGCATGATGGCATCGGGACCAGGCTCCGACTTTCTTCCCGCTTTCTGGAGTATCACGTGCGAGCCCGGCGACTGCCTCGCGTGGAACCACAGGTCTCCGGGCCGCGCGATCCTGTGGGTCAGGATATCGTTGTCCCTGTTGGACTTGCCCACGAGAACCTTCCAGCCGCCCGCGACGGTGTAGGTCCTGAACCGGGCGCGCTCCTCTTCTCGCCTCCTCGGCTCGCGTCGTCGCGGCGGCCGGAACCGCTCCTCTAACTCGGAAAGGACGGCAGGCGACGCCGTCTCCAGACCGCTGATCTCGTCCTCGAGCGCGTCGATCTCGGATTCGAGCTGCGCGCGCCGTTCGGGCGCGCGACCGGCCCTTCGCTCGGCCTTCCGGGCGCGGGCGAAGAGCGCCTCGGCGTTGCGCGCGGGCGGGAGCGCCGGATCGACGTCTATCTCGACCTCGGTCACGCCGTCGTAGTCGAGCAGCCTGAGACGCGCGTCGCCACGGCGAAGGGAGTCCTTTCGCATGAGCAGGAGCTGGGCCTTGTGCCGGTACTCGCCGGCGCGCTCGGAGTCCTCGATCTCGGCGCGCACCTTGCCGAGCGCCCTCCGCTTCCGTGCGAGCGCGCGCTTCATGACGCGCCGAAGGGCGGCCCTCCTTGCCGAGGCCGCTATCTCGGGCAGAAGCTCCCTCGCTGCGTGAAGAGCGGCCTCGTTCCACGTGACGAACGTGAGGGTCCCTTCCCAGGGACCGTCGTTGGGAGGAAGCCCGACGTGCAGCCTGCCGGCCTCGTCTCTGCGCCACGCGACGGCCGGCGGCCCGCACGCATACGTGCCGTCATCAACACCGTGCGCCAACGTGACCGCGTCGCGGCCTCCGGGCATCGCAGGTTCAGCCTCGGGCCCATCGCAGGAGCCGGCATCTTCGAGGAGGAATGAGGGCCTCTCGCCGAGGTCGACGGTGAGCGACCGCCTGACCTCGCGGCCCGCGTGGTCCGTGCAGCTCGTGAGCAGGACCGCCGTCCGCCGGCCCGGCAGAGCGCTGAGCGAAGCGATCGTCGAGCCCACCAGATCCTCGAGCGGACTGGCGTCCACACGCTCCGTCGCCTTCCGGGGGCGGGAGACAACGTAGAGCAGTGGGAGCGCCTTCGTGACCGCGAATCCGAGACGGAGAGGCTCGCGTCCGTCGGTCTCGAGTTCGATCCAATCGCGCGCGAGCGCCACGGCCGCCGCGATGCGGTGCCCGACGAGCCGACCCGCCGTCTCGGCGACGATGGAATGCAGGACCGTGATGTTCATGACGGGAGTATAGCTCCGCGCTGTGCGTAGCGTCAACCTGACCGGGTTTTCGACCGCATACGCGCCGAATCTCGGCGAATCGTTGACTTGCTCCGTAAAACGCGGTATGTTAGCAGTTCGCTACTGCACAGGAGCCAAGGAGGGAATCCCGTGCTCAGGAGCATGACCGGCTACGGTGGATCGGAGAGAACCGACGGCGAGCGCAGCGTCCGTGTGGACGTGCGTTCGGTGAACCAGCGTTTCCTCGACGTTCAGATCAAGGCCCCCAGGCTCCTGCTTCCCGTGGAGGACCGCATGAGGAAGGCGGTCGAGGTCCGACTGGCGCGCGGGCGCGTCACCGTCTTCATCGACTGGCGCGGGGGCGGGGGTACCGCCGTCTCGCTGAACGTCGCGGCGGCCCGCAGCCTCGTTTCGGAGCTCAGGGCTCTTGGACGCGACCTCTCTCTCCCGGGTGACCTCGACCTCTCCGCTCTGGCGACGTTTCCGCAGATCTTCGAGTCCTCCGAGGGCGGCGAGGAGGCGGACAAGTTGTGGGCCTTCGTGGAGCCCGCCCTTTCGCGGGCGCTCGATGACCTCGTGGCGATGCGTGAGGCCGAGGGACGCGAACTTCACACCGAGCTGCGTGCCCGACTGGACTCGATAGCCGCGATCGTGTCGACGGTCGAGGAGACGGCACCTGGAGTGGCCGAGACCCTCCGCGACAGGGTCATGACGAGGATTCGGGAGTTGATGGAGGGTGTCGCGCCGATAGACGACGCGAGGCTCCTGCAGGAGGCGGCCGTCGCCGCGGAGCGCGCCGACTTCACCGAGGAGGTCGTGAGACTTCGCGCGCACGAGTCCCAGGCCGCTCTGTGCCTCGACAGCGACGAGCCGATGGGCAAACGTCTCAACTTCCTGGTGCAGGAGATGCACCGCGAGGCCAACACGATGGGTTCCAAGACCGCTGACACCGAGGTGTCGGGCGCGGTCATCCTGCTCAAGGAAGAGATCGAGAAGTTCCGGGAGCAGGTCCAGAACGTCGAATAGGTCGGGACGGGAGGTGGAGTTTGAGCGGAGTCCTCCTCAATATCGGGTTCGGCAACGTCGTGGCCAGCGACAGGGTCGTGGCCGTCGTGACGCCCGGTTCGGCGCCGGTGAAGAGACTGAAGGACCACGCGCGCGACACGGGCAAGCTCGTCGACGCCACGCAGGGCAGAAGGACTCGCGCCGTCATCGTGACGGACAGCGACCACGTCATCCTCTCGGCCATCGCGGCCGAGACCATCACTCAGAGGCTGGAGGGGCGGGACAACGGCGACTCGTGACGGGTCCCGCGCCGGAGTGTGAACTTGAACCGCAGGGGCTTTCCGATAGTTGTCTCGGGGCCGTCTGGGGCGGGGAAGACCAGCGTGTGCCAGCGGATTCTGGCGCTCGACCCGCTCATGGCCTACTCGGTGTCGGTGACCACCAGACCGCCGCGGCCCGGCGAGACCAATCGACGGCACTACGAGTTCGTCGGAGACGAGGAGTTCGATGCCTTGACGAATGAGGGCGCGCTCGCCGAGTGGGCGGTCGTCCACGGCTACCGCTACGGCACCCGCCGCGCCGTCATCGACGAGCTTCTCGCCGCCGGCCGCGACGTCGTCATGGATCTCGACGTCCAGGGCGGCGAGTCGATGCGCGGGGCATACCCCGAGAGCCTGCTGATCTTCATCCTCCCTCCCTCGAGGGAGGCCTTGGAGACCAGGCTGCGCGGAAGGGCGACCGACCACGACGAGGTGATCGCCACGAGGCTCAAGAACGCCGCCGATGAGCTGAGCTGCGCCACGCGCTACGACAGGTGCATCGTGAACGAGGATCTCGACCGCGCGGTGGCGGAGGTCCTACATGTGATCGAATCCGTGAGAGACAAGAGGAGCATGTGACGAGGTGGTTCCGAACTCGAGCAGGGAGTTGAGATGAAGCAGCTGGACAAGAGGAAGCTTCTCAAGAACGCGCAGAACGAGTACCTGGGGGCCGTTCTGGCGGCCAAGGTCGCCAGAAGGCTGCACAACATGCCTCCCGAGGAGAGGTCCGACCCGAAGGCCAAGGTGACCTCGCTCGCGCTTGAGATGATCACCCAAGGAGAGGTCGAGTACGAGCTGGAGGACTTCGTTTCCAAGGCAGCCAGTGAGGATTTCGGGAAGTGACAACGTTCCCGTCCAGGCCGCTCTCAGGCAGGACGGTCGTCCTCGGAGTGACCGGGAGCATCGCCGCATTCAAGGCACCCCACATCGCCGGCAGGCTTAAGGCGCTCGGGGCGACGGTCGTCGTCGTGATGACCGAGAACGCCACCAGGTTCGTGACGCCTCTCACATTCGAGACGCTCACCGGCACAGAGGTCGTGGTGAGCATGTTCCCGGAGACCGGGAAGCGCGGAACTGGAGTAGTCTCGGAGGCAGTGGCCTCAGGCGATCACCTGGAGCACGTGCATCTGGCAGAGGCGGCGGACCTCGCCATCGTGGCGCCGGCCACGGCGAACATCATCGGGAAGCTCGCGGGAGGCATCGCCGACGATTTCCTCTCGACGGAACTCATGGCCATGACCTGCCCCATCGTTCTCGCGCCGGCAATGAACGTGAACATGATGGAGTCGCAGGCAGTCGTTGCGAACCTCGAGATGCTTCGCACGCGCGGGGTCATCATTATCGAAGCCGATACCGGAAGGCTCGCGAGCGGAGCGGTCGGGAAGGGACGACTTGCCGACCCCGACCACATCGTCGATGTCGCGCTCGACCTGCTTCTTCCCGACCAGGACCTCGCCGGCAGGCGCGTCGTCGTGACCGCCGGGCCGACGTGGGAACGGATCGATCCCGTACGCCACATTGCCAACCCGTCCACCGGCACGATGGGATTCGCGCTCGCCGAGCGCGCGCTCCGAAGGGGAGCCGACGTGGTCCTGATCTCCGGACCGACGGCGCTCGAAGCGCCTCAGGGGGTCGCTATCGTACGCGTCACCACGACGGAGGAGATGGGTGATGCCGTGATGCGGGAGCTGGATCGGCTCGACGTGCTCGTGATGGCGGCCGCTCCGGCCGACTACAGGCCGGTGACGGTGTCCGAGAGCAAGCTCCGCAAGGGCAACGAACGCACCACGATGGAACTGGAGCCGACCGAGGACATCCTCCTGAGAGTGCGCGAGTCGAAGCGTCCGGACCAGTGCGTTGTGGGATTCGCTCTCGAGACGGAGAACGAGGTTGAGAACGCTCGGGCCAAACTCGAGCGGAAGGACCTCGATCTCATCGTGGTCAACAACCCCAAGGTGGAGGGCGCGGCCTTCGGGACCGGAACGAACGTCGTGACGATCATCGGCCGGTCGGGCCGTGAGGATTCTCCCGGGGTTATGGAGAAGACGGAGCTTGCAGACGTAATCCTGACCGCGGCTCTCGCGGAGCTGGGGGCTCGCAGTGATGCCCGCTGATGACGCCATGACCGCAGAACTCGATGAGACGGGGGCACCCGGGAATGCCCGCTTATGACGCCGGGACTTCAGGAGCGAGGTCGGTCCTGATACGCTACCTCAGGCAGGTTCAGGAACTCGGCGAGGACGAGGTCTACCTCTCCGAGGACGTGAGAAACCTGCTCGCTCAGAGACTGGGATCGCGTAGTGCGTCGCCCGTAGCGAGCGGCCCGCAGAACCAGGAGCGCGTGGTGGCTGCACCGGGCGGCGGCCAGCAGAACCAGGGGCGCGTGGTGGCGGCACCGGGCGGCGGCCGCTCGGACGCGTCGAGGCTTGCCGCGTCGATCCCTGAGCCCGAGGTCATCGAGGCCAGGCTGGCCGTCAGCGGTGCAGCGGGCACGGGCGACATGTTCGCCGCGACGACCGACATCGACGACTGCACATCGCTCGAGGACGTGGAGAGACTCGCGCTCGGCTGTGAGAAGTGCGAGCTGGCGAGCGGCCGCACCAAGGTCGTGTTCGGAACGGGCAACCCAAACGCCACGCTCATGTTCATCGGGGAGGCCCCCGGGCGAGACGAGGATCTGTCCGGCGTGCCCTTCGTCGGGCGCGCGGGTCAGCTTCTCGACAAGATACTCGCCGCGGCCGACATCGCCCGCGACAGTGTCTACATCGGCAACATCATCAAGTGCCGTCCTCCTAACAACCGGACGCCTCTCCTGAGCGAGATAGACGCCTGCATGCCCTATCTCGCGAAGCAGCTGAACTGCATAAGGCCGAGCATCATATGTACCCTCGGACTTCCGGCAACGCAGACGCTGCTGGGGCTCAAGGGTTCGATGGCGAGCATGCGCGGGAAGCTCTATCGGGCCGGCGAGATCGCGGTCGTTCCGACCTATCACCCGGCGGCAGCGCTCCGCGACCCCAGGTACAAGAAGCCGATCTGGGAGGACTTCCTGCTCGTCAAGCGCGAGTACGACAAGGCCGGCAAGTCTTGAGATTCCTCTACGTGACCGACCTCCACGGCGACGCTGACAAGTATGCGACGGCGCTTCGAACGGCTCTGGACGAACGCGTGGAGATCGTCGTGAACGGCGGCGACCTTCTCCCCAAGGGCGCGGGACGCGCCGGGCAGGAGTCGTTCCTGCGGGACTTCATAGACCCTCATCTCTCGGAGTACGACCGGGCGGGTGTTCACTACCTGGCCTGTCTCGGCAACGATGACCTCAGGATCTACGACGAGGCGTTCGACGAGCTGTGCGGCAGGCATGCGTTCGCGGAGAACCTGGCGCAGCGCCGCTGGGAGCGCGATGGCGTGGAGTTCATAGGCATGAACTGGGTCGTCGACTACCCGTTTCGCCTCAAGGACCGCTGCAGGATGGACCACGAAGGGTACCAATTCCAGGCGCAGTTCGGGACGGGACTCCTCTCGGGACGCGACGGGCTCCTTGAAATCGAGGACTGGTTCTCATACGCTCGAACACTGCCCACCATCGAGGACGAGCTGCTTGAGCTGGTCAGACCGTCCGACATGCGCCGGGCCGTCTACGTAATGCACATGCCTCCCGTCGGCCTGGGGCTGGACGAGTGCGGCCAGGGTCCTAAGGTGGGCTCCGAGTCCGTCTACGCGTTCATCGAGCGGGAGCAGCCGATGATCACGCTGCACGGTCACATCCACGAGTCGCCCGACGTAAGCAAGCTGTGGTGCTCTTCGATCGGCGACACGGTCTGCGTTCAGCCGGGACAGTCGGAGAAAGGTGGCCCGCTGTCGCTGGTCATCGTGGACGTTGATGGTGAGAGCAGGACCCTCGAACGGCGAATCGTCTGACAGCAGGTGGCGGAGGCACGATGGCAACGACAGAGAGAACAGCTCAGACGGCCGCGCCGGAGATCCCGGCTGGAAGGGTTCCGCCGCAGGCGGTGGACGTAGAGGTGGCCGTCCTTGGTGCGATAATGCTGGACAAGACGGCCGTCGGGATCGTCACCGAACTTCTCGACGAGACCGCGTTCTACCGCACCTCCCACCGGAAGATATTCAGGGCCGTCCTGCAGCTCTTCGCCCGTGACGAGGCCGTCGATCTCGTCACGGTCACGCAGGAACTCAAGAAGACGAAGGACCTCGACGACGTGGGCGGAGCCGCCTACCTGTCGACGATACTCGGCAGCGTTGCGACGACCGCGAACGTGCGCTACCACGCGAAGATCATTCTGGAAAAGTCCGTGCTCCGCAGGCTCATCACCGTGGCCGCCGAGATCGCGCAGGAGGCCTACGACACGAGCGGCGAGGCGAGCGACATCCTCGACAGGGCCGAGCACATGATCTTCGAGATCGCGCAGGCCCGCGTTAGGCGCGACTTCGTGCCGATGAGGGAGATCCTCAAGCACAGCTTCGAGGTCATCGAGGAGCTGTACAGACGCAAGGAACACATAACGGGCATACCGTCGGGGTTCGTCGACCTCGACACGATAACCTCGGGCTTCCAGAGGTCCGACCTCGTGATCATCGCCGGGCGGCCGTCGATGGGCAAGACCGCCTTCGCCCTCAACGTCGCAGCCCACGCGGCCATCCAGAAGGGTCTGGGGACGGCCATCTTCAGTCTCGAGATGTCGCGGGCCCAGCTCGTCCAGCGAATGCTCTGCAGTGAGGCCCGCGTCGATGCGCATCAGCTCAGGACCGGCCACCTGGCCGACAGACACTGGTCGAGCCTGACGACGGCGGCGGGACTGCTCTCCGAGGCGCCAATATGGATCGACGACACGCCGGCCATGACCGTTCTCGAGATGCGCTCAAAGGCGCGGCGTCTCAAGACCGAGGCGGACATTGGAGTGATAATCGTCGACTATCTCCAGCTGATGCATGGGCTGGCGCGCCAGGAAAACAGGCAACAGGAGATCTCGGAGATCTCGCGGTCGCTGAAGGGCCTCGCGAAGGAGCTGGACGTGCCGGTCATCGCTCTGTCCCAGCTGTCGAGGGCGGTCGAGACGCGAGGCGGCGACAGACGGCCGATCCTGTCAGACCTTCGTGAATCGGGCGCCATCGAGCAGGACGCGGACGTCGTGGCGTTCATCTACAGACCCGAGGTCTACGACAGGAGCCCCGAGAACATCGGGATCGCCGAGGTCATCATAGGCAAACAGAGGAATGGTCCCACGGGGACGGTCCGTCTCGCGTTTTCTTCCGAGTGCACACGTTTCGACAACCTGAGCTCGAGGCCCGACGATGGATTCGATATCGGCGACCTCTAGGGAACAGCGCGGGGGATTCTTCACCGCGCTCGGCGCCGTCACGCTGGAGTTCGTTCGCGAGACCGGGGCGTCCGGGATGCTCTTCTGGCGCGGACTCGTCGCGCTGCGCATGCTCCCGCGCTCCATGCCGCTCGTGTTCGAGCAGGCACGCCGCATCGGCGTCGAGTCGCTGCCGCTCGTGGTCATCACATCGGTCTTCACCGGCGCGGTCACCGCCGTCCAGGCCGCGTACCAGCTCAAGGGCTTCGTGCCCGAGGCCTACATCGGGACCGCGATATACAAGTCCGTCGTGATCGAATTGGGGCCCGTGTTGACAGCGCTCGTAGTGGGCGGGCGTGTCAGCGCCTCGATAGCCGCCGAGCTGGGCACGATGCGAGTGACCGAACAGGTCGATGCGCTCGAGGCGATGGCGATCGATCCCGTTCGCTACCTCGCGATGCCGCGCATCATCGCCGCCCTCATAATGCTCCCCGTGCTCACGATCTTTGCCGACGCTCTTGCCATTGGCGGCGGTTTCGTCATCTCGAACGCGTCGTTGGGAGTGTCTCCGAGCACGTTCCTGAACGGTGTCAGGATGTTCTTCTTCGAGGGGGACGTCTTCGGAGGTCTCATCAAGTCGTTCGTCTTCGGAGGGATCATCGCTCTCATGGGCTGCGCCGCCGGGCTCCGCGCGCGGGGCGGGGCGGTCGGGGTGGGCCAGGCCGCGACGCGCGCCGTAGTCGCCAGCTGTGTGCTGATCCTCATCTCCGACTACGTGCTGGCCACGCTTCTCTTCAAGGTGATCTTCGGCTAGGAGCGGTGATGATCGGACGTGTCATCGTGGAGACAGTGGGGCTCTGGAAGTCGTTCGGGGAGAACGAGGTCCTGCGCGGCGTCGACCTGACGCTCAAAGACGGAGAGACCCTGGTCGTCCTGGGGCCCTCCGGTTGCGGCAAGAGCGTGCTCCTGAAACACGTCATAGGGCTTCTCTCGCCGGACAGGGGTTCCGTGCTGGTCTACGGCAAGGACATCACGCGCCTGCCGAGAAGGGCCCTGGCCGAGGCGCGCAAGTCGTTCGGGATGGTCTTCCAGGGCGCAGCCCTCTTCGACTCCATGAGCGTCGGCGACAACGTCGGACTTCCGCTCCGCGAGCACAAGGGCATGAAGGGTCCTGAGCTTGCGGCGCTCGTGGACCAGAAGCTCTCACTGGTGGGTCTCGAGGGGATGGCAGCGCTCATGCCGTCCGAGATCTCCGGCGGCATGAAGAAGCGCGTCGCTCTGGCGAGGGCGATCGCGCTCGACCCCGACATCATCCTGTACGACGAGCCGACCACCGGGCTCGACCCTGTGATGGCCGAGCAGATAAACGAGCTGATACGTAACACGCAGAGGAAGCTGAACGCTTCGTCCATCGTCGTCACGCACGACCTGCACAGCGCCTGTTTTACGGGAGACCGAGTGGCCTTGATGGACGAGGGACGCATCGCGTTCGTCGGCACGACCGACGAGCTGACGACGACCGACAATGCGGCGGTAAGGAGCTTCGTGGCCAGGGGTCATCCCGGCACGATCTCCAACCCGTCGTGTGGGCTGGACCCGTTCGCGTGAAACGCCGGGACGGGGAGTGAATCCTCGGGCGGACTGGGTCGGAGGACCCCTGTCCCGCTGCGGCCGGCCCACGGGGAGACGATTCGGAGGGCGCCAGATGAGCGAGAGAGGCAACGAACTGAAAGTCGGCGTGACGCTGACGGCGGCCGGCCTCGTGCTGATACTGGGGATACTATGGCTGGGCGGCGTGAAGCTGGGCAACAACGCGTACGGGTTCAGCGTCGTGTTCCCGGAGGTAGCGGGTCTCGGTGTTGGCGACCGCGTCACCGTAGCGGGGATAGCCTCAGGTGAGATCCTCGATCTTCAGCTTGTCGAGGGCAAGGTCGTGGCGGACGTGTCACTCAACAGCGAGATCCACGTTCCGGTCGACTCGCGCATCAGCGTGTCGACGTACGGCCTCATCGGTGCCAAGGTGATAGCCATCCGACCCGGCGAGAGCGACGAATACATCAAGGCGGGCGACACGGTCTTCGGGTACTACGACAAGGGGTTGGGCGATGTAGTGGCGGAGATGGGCGAGGCTCTGACGGAGATCCGCAGCGTGCTCGGTGCGGCAGACCGGGCTCTGTCGGACACCCAGAGCCGCAAGAGGGTCGGGGAGACGCTCGAGAACGCGAGCATCGCCTCCGCGAGTCTCAAGGAGGCCGTCGGCGACTTCCGCGTTACCGCCGCGAGTCTCAAGGAGTTCGTGGAACAGAACAGGGACGGCGCTTCGGCGACCGTGGACTCGCTCACCGTTGCCTCGGCGAGGTTCGCCCAGCTGACCGTCGAACTCAAGAATATCTCGGCGTCGCTCGACTCGATCGTCACGAGAGTGGAGAGGGGAGAGGGTTCGCTGGGCAAGGTGATCGGCGACGACACGGCCCACGACGAGTTCCTGGCTGCCGTTCGAGAGGTGCGCGAGCTCGTGGCGAAGATCCGCGAGAACCCGAAGAGCTTCGTGAGGTTCTCGATCTTCTAGTGCGGGGAACGGCAGCTCTTTCGGTTCGGCTCGTGTCCGGCGTCTGTCCGGCGCGTACGGGCTCTTCAGTGCGCCCGCCGATCCCACTCTCCGATCTCCGCGACCTCACGCCTCATCCCCTCCTCGAACGGGATGGCGGAGTAGCCCAGGTCGCGCTCGATCTCATCCGTAGGGAACGACTTGTCCTCGTTCAGACGCAGGATCTGCTCGCCGTGGAGCTGGGGGTTCCTCGTCAGCCTGCGGTAGAGCCTCACCATCGCCAGCGACAGCGGCAGCGGAATATGCACGCGGAGCACTCGTCTGCCGAGCAGCCTCGCCGTCGTGTCGATGACCTCGTTGTACGTGACAGCGTCGCCTCCAGCGACGTCGTACGCCCTCCCTATGCTCGCGGGATTCTCGATCGCGAGCACGACTGCCTTCGCGAGATCCTCGACGTGCACGGGCTGCTGCAGATGAGTTCCAGGACCGAAGACCGGTATGACTCGGTGCGACGACAGATAGCGGACCAGCTTGCACATGTTCCGGTCCTCGTGGGTGCCATAGATCATCGTGGGCCGCAGGACCGTGTGGTCCAGGCCGCTATCGCGCACGACGTTCTCGGCTTCGGTCTTCCTGGCCTTGCTCCTCGCGTTCAGGTTCGTGAAGATGCTCGTCGTGCCGATAACGACGATGCGACGGACTTCCGCCTCGCGGGCGGCCTTCACGATGCCGCGGGCGATGTCGGGCGTGAGCGGTCCGGCGCTCGCGAGGACGTCGTGACCCCGTACCGCGGCCGCCAGCGCGGAGGCGTCTTCGAGCTCGCCCCCGGCGATCGCCGCGCCCCGGGCCTTGATCTCGCTCGTATCGCTCCCGGCCCTGGCGTAGCACGTGACCACGTGCCCCGCTTCGAGGAGCAGCCTGAGCACCCTTCTGCCTGTGAATCCGGTCGCTCCCGCCAGCAGCACCTTCATGCGACCTCCCGTTTCCGCGTCGCTGGAGAAGGTAGCAGATTGGCGCTCTGAGCGCCAGCGCTTGTGAGGCGAAGGGCGTCTGTGCTAATGTCGTCACGCTTCGGTCCGGCCCCCGGGGCCGGTGCAGTGAGCCCGTGAGCGCCGCCGTACGGGCGAGATCCGTCACCCTTCCGCGGAGGAGACAGCGTTGCGTCGTGGAGTCGCGGCCGTCATCTGTGCCGTGCTTGTCGCCGTGGCCGCCGCCCTTTTGTTCATCTGGTGGGCGCCGGCGGAGGAACGGGTCTTCCTGCCGTTCGCCCCGTCCAGAAGCTGCGTGATCGCTGTCACCGACGACACCGACTTCTTCCAGTTCGACACGACCGACCCCGTCTACGCGCTCATCGACAGCCTGGGGTTACGGGTCACGAAGACCGTCTGGGCGTTCGATCACCCGGAGCATCCCCCGCGGCGAGCCGGTCTCACCCTCGACGACCCGGCATACCGCGAGTGGGTCGCGGGAGAGGCGGCTCACGGGCACGAGATAGCCCTGCACTCGGCCACGGCCGGCCACGACGAGCGCGCCACGACCATAGCGGCGTTCGACACGCTGGAGAGCCTGACCGGAACGCCGGCACGCATAGTCGTGTTCCACAGCACCAACCGCGAGGCGTTCTACTGGGGGGATCGGAGGCTTCCGAGCCCGCTTCTCCGCTGGGTCTACGCGCGCAGAACGGGCGGGTCCGACTTCGAGGGAGACGAGCCGTCGAGCCCGTTCTACTGGGTCGACGTGTCCAGAGACCTCGTGACATACGTCAGGGGATACACGACCGACGAGATCAACACGCTCGCCGTCGACCCTTCCATGCCATACGAGGACCCGTGGACTCCGGACGCGCCGCTGTGGTGCGCCAGCAGCAACGGTCGATTGGCGGGCGAGTTCGAGAGGCTCCTGGCGGCGAACAACGTCGAGCGTCTGAAGCGCCAGCAGGGAGTCAGCCTCGTCTACACGCACTTCGCGAGGGGTTTCACTGAGCCGTCGGAGCACGGGAACTCGCGTGTAACGCGGGCGGCGCGCGAGGCGTTCGTCCGCTGCGGCGCCGATTCCGAGGTCGAGTTCGCGCCCGCGGGAGAGGTCCTCGACCGCCTCCGGGCGGTGCAGTATCTGGAGGATGCGCTCCGGGCGGCGAAGGGCCGTCAAGGCCGCGCCACCGTGCAGATGCCCCCCAGGCTCATCGGCGTTCTGGACGACATCTCCGTGGTGCCGTCCAGGCTGCCGGCATCGTTCGGTCCGGCGTCAGGGGCGTCGCATCAGGGCGCCGCGTCAGCTTCGACCGACGCGAGGGTGGCTCTCCGGGAGTGGCTGCGAGATGTGGGCTGGGACGTGAAGGCTGGCGACATGACCGTCTTCGATGACACCCGGAAGCTCGGTCTGCGAGAGCGCTACCGAATGGTCCTGCGCTGGCTGTGGATGTCCTTCGCATCGCCATCGCGCGGATACTAGACCGAACGAGAGGGCGAGGGGACGTGACGAAGAAGCGCAGTGTCTTCGTGTGCAAGGAGTGCGGGAACGAGTCGCCGCGCTGGCTGGGGCGGTGCCCCGGGTGCGGGGAGTGGAACACGCTCGAGCAGCAGTCGGTCGCCACCGACGCCGGGCGTCCCGACAGGCCGAAGCAGGAGGCGGTCAGGCTCTCGGCCATCGAGGTCGATGACGGCGGACGGATGGAGACCGGGCTCTCGGAGCTGGACCGCGTGCTGGGCGGGGGAATCGTGCCGGGGGTGGTCGTCCTCGTCGGGGGCGATCCCGGCATCGGCAAGTCGACCCTCCTTCTGCAGGCCAGCGATCTGCTCGCGTCGGCCGGCGAGACCGTCCTGTACGCGAGCGCCGAGGAGTCGAGGTCGCAGATCAAGCTCAGGGCCAGGAGATTGGGGATCGACTCCGAGCGGATCGTCGTGCTGGCCGACACCGATCTCGCGCGTGTTCTCGACGAGGCGGCGCGCCTCGAACCCGGAGCACTCGTGCTCGACTCGATACAGGCGGTCGCGCACGGGGAGGCGACGGGTTCGGCCGGCAGCGTGTCTCAGGTGCGGGCGTGCGCGGCGGCGCTCGTCAGGCTGGCCAAGGAGACGGCTCTCCCGGTCTTCATAGTGGGGCACGTCACGAAGCAGGGCTCGATAGCGGGGCCGAGGATACTGGAGCACATGGTCGACACCGTGCTCTACTTCGAGGGCGACAAACGGCTTCCTTACCGAATACTGCGCGCCGTCAAGAACAGGTTCGGCTCGACTGACGAGATAGGCGTCTTCGAGATGACGTCGGGCGGGCTGGCGGAGGTCGAGGACCCGTCGGAGCTGTTCGTGACCGAGGGCAGGGGACCCGTGTCCGGGTCGATGGTCGTCGCGACTGTGGAGGGCACGAGGGCGCTCATGGTGGAAATACAGGCGCTGACCGGTCTCTCCAACTACGCGGTGCCGCAGCGCTCCAGCTCCGGTGTGGACAGGGGGCGGCTGCCGCTCGTGCTGGCCGTGCTCGAGAGGCGCGGCGGACTGAGCCTGGGCAACAGGGACGTCTTCGTGAACGTTGCCGGAGGCGTCAGGGTCGACGAGCCCGCGGCCGACCTCGCCATCGCGCTCTCGATAGCCTCCAGCTACTGGGACGTCCCGGTGGACGCACGGACCGCCGTCTTCGGCGAGATAGGCCTGGGAGGCGAGGTGAGACGCGTGGCGCTTTCCGGCAAGCGCGCGCAGGAGGCCGGCAGGCTGGGCTACAAAAGGGTCGTGGTGCCCGCGGGCGCCGTGCCGGCCGAGGAGCGCCCACCGGGCATCGAGTTCGTGGAGGTCCGCTCGATCTCGGAGGCCATCGAGGCCGTGCTCGGACGGCGGTCCGGACGCGCCGGGAGGCGGCAGGCAGAGGAACTGGAGGAGGTGTGAACGTGGCGCGCGTCGGTGCGGTCGTCGTGGCCGCGGGTTCGTCCACGAGGGCCGGAGAGGGAACGCCGAAGCAGTTCCGCATGCTCGGAGCGAAGCCCATGTTCGTCGCCGCCGTCGAGCCGCTGCTCGGGGAGTGCGACGAGATCGTCGTGGTCGTGCCGGGCGGGTCGGAGAAGCGCGCGGCCTCGATGCTCCGCGCCGCCGGGCTGCCGGACGCGGGCGTCCGGTTCGTGGCCGGCGGCGAGCGAAGGCACGACTCCGTGGGGCGAGGCCTCGACGCGCTCTCGCCGGACGTTGAGATCGTGATCGTCCACGATGCGGCGAGGCCGTTCGCCAGCGCCGGGCTGGTGGCACGCGTGGTCGCCGCGGCCGCGGAGCACGGGGCGGCCATACCGGTGATTCCGGTGACGGACAGCGTGAAGCGCGTGGACGCCGGGGCGGTCGTCGCATCGCTCGACCGCTCTGTCCTCTGGCTATCGCAGACGCCGCAGGGTTTCAGGCGAGAGGTCCTCGAGCACGCGCGGGAGCTGTGCGTTGACGCAGAAGTGACCGATGACGCGCAATGCGTCGAGATGTCGGGCCATCCGGTTGCCGTTGTCGAGGGCGAGCCGGGGAACGTGAAGCTGACGCACGCCTCCGACCTCGAGGTCGCCGGCCTGCGGGTCGGTCGGGCGACCGGGCTCGACCGGCCGGCTCGTGTCGGCATCGGGAGCGACCTTCACAGGCTGGTTGCCGGAAGGAAACTCGTGCTGTGCGGTGTCGAGATACCGTTCGACAAGGGACTGGACGGCTGGTCCGACGCCGACGTGGCCACGCACGCCGTGATGGACGCGCTCCTGGGGGCCGTTGCCGAGAGGGACATCGGGCACCACTTCCCGCCGGGCGACGAGGAGCACAGGGACGCGTCGAGCATCGGGCTGCTCCGTAAGGTCGTGAAGCTGCTGCGCTCGAGGGGCTACACTCCATCGAGCATCGACGTCACGATCGTCGCCGAGGCGCCAAGACTGTCGCTCTTCGTCGAAGACATGAGGCGCGCGCTCGCCGATGCGACCGGCCTGGCGCTGCGCGAGGTTTCCGTCAAGGCCACCACCACCGAGGGCACGGGCGCCGAGGGCGCGGGCGAGGCCATCTCCGCGAGCGCCGTGGCGGTCGTCAGGCCCACAGGGTACGCCGAGGGGGAGTAGGTCCGATGCGCGCGTCGCGGGTCAGGGGTCTCATCGTCAACATCTGCGTTGCTGCGGCGTCCCTCGCGGTGACGTACCTGTTCATCGAGTTCGTGGTCTTCCCCAGGGTTCTGCCGCACGTGCCGCTGGGGCGGCAGATAGACCTCCACGAGGGAATACGGGCGCTCGCTCAGAGCTCCAAGTCAGGCACGCTTCCTCGCGACTACGTTGCCATCACTGGCGACTCATATGCTCAGGGCGTGGGCGACTGGGTCAGGACGGCCGACCAGGGGCGGAACCCCCCGTACAACGTCACGCACATCTTGTACGAGCGGACGGGACGCGACGCCATCACATTCGGCGCGAGCGGTGCGGGGAGCTTGAGGGGCATCGTGGCGGAGCCTGTGACGCAGTACGAGTTCATGAAGGCCACCGGGCGGTTTCGCATAGACGAGCCCGACGTCATGGTCGTCTACTTCTACGAGGGGAACGACCTCGACGACAACGTCCGTGACGTGGCCGCCAGATACCACGGTCCGGGATGCCGCCCTGGAGAGCCCTTCGACGAGCGGGCGTTCGCGGCCTTCATAGACCGCACGATCGTCGATGAGGACCCTCTCTACCGTCAGGCCGTGACGTTCCGGTGGTACGACAACATGTTCGTGGCCAACTTCATCTATCGTACGGCCCTGCGCACCGTGAAGTACGCGATCAACGGCAAGGAGGCGTACGTGCCGCCGCTTCCGGAGTGGCACGAGGGACCGACGAACCGTGTCGTGGTTGGCGGCGAGGCCGTCGCTATCCCGGAGGGCCTGCAGGGACCCGCGCTGGAACTCACCGAGGATGAGATCGAGCTTGGCGTCGACGTGTTCGAGCAGGCGCTCATCTACCTGCGCGGCCGCTTCGCCGACTCGCGGATCGCCGTGCTCTACGTTCCGTCGCCGCTCTCGTCTTACGAACTGGCGTCGTCCGAGGTCACCTGTCAGACCTACCACGGTCGCGGGGACCGCTATCCCGCATCGCTCGTGCGCGAGAGGAGCGACGAGATCGCCAGCAGAGTGAGGGACGTGGCCGCGCGCGCGGGCTGCCCGTTCGCCGACGCGCGTCCCACCATACGTCGCGCGGCCGCGGAGCGCTTCGTCCACGGTCCGCTCGACTGGCGACATCTGAACAGGTACGGATTCGAGACGCTCGCCGATACGGTGCTCGGTCTCGTGGAGGAGTGCCGCCCGACAGCGAGCGAGGAGCAGACACGTTGACCGACGGAGTCCGGGTAAGGTTCGCTCCGAGCCCAACGGGGCATCTTCACGTGGGTGGCGCCCGAACGGCGCTCTTCAACTGGCTGTTCGCGAAGCACGAGGGCGGCTCGTTCGTCGTGAGGATAGAGGACACCGACATCGCCCGCTCCTCGAAGGGGTCCGAGGCGGCCGTGCTCGGCGACCTGCGCTGGCTCGGACTCGACTGGGACGAGGGGCCGGACGTCGGAGGGCCGCACGGGCCGTACCGCCAGTCTGAGCGGGCGGCGATCTACCAGGAGCACGCCCGGAGGCTGGTGTCGGCCGGCCTCGCCTATCCATGCTATTGCACGGACGAGCAGCTCGGGGTCAAACGCAAGGCCGCCCTTGCCGCGGGGGCCGACCCCAGATACGACGGAACCTGCAGACACCTGACGGATGAGGAGCGTGCGGCCAAGGAGGCTCGGGGCCTGAGACCCGCGCTCAGGTTCCTTTCCGGCGACCGCGGCGTACGTGTGAAGGATGTGGTCAGGGGTGACGTCGAGTTCGGGAGCGAGATGCTCGGGGATTTCGTGATCCTGAGAGGCGACGGAAGGCCCACGTACAACTTCGCCGTCGTGGTGGACGATGCGCTGATGGAGATCACGCACGTCATTCGCGCGGAGGAGCACCTGCCTAACACGATGAGGCAGGTCCTGCTGTACGAGGCGCTCGGCTACGAACGCCCGAGGTTCGCGCACGTTTCGCTCATCGTGGACAAGTACCGAAGCAAACTGTCGAAGCGCAGAGGTGCGACTTCCGTCGCGGAATTCAGGGAGCGCGGATATCTGCCCGGGGCGCTTCTGAACTACCTGGCGCTCCTGGGATGGTCACCTCCGGACGACCGCGAGCTGCTCTCGAGACAGGAACTCGCGGAGTCGTTCGACATCTCGAGAGTGTCGTCGGCGCCGGCGGCATTCGACGAGGACAAGCTGGACTGGATCAACGCCCATCACATCCGGGAGGAGCCGCTAGACCGCGTGGTAGCCCTCGCTCGTCCCTTCGCTGAGGCAGCGGGTCTCGTCGAGCCGGATGAGTCCAGGTTCGCGTCGATGATCGACCTGGTGCGGCCGAGGCTCAGCAGGCTCTCGGATGTGCCGGCCGAGATCGCGATCTTCTTCGAGGGGCAGTGGGCCCCCGATGACGACTCGCGCCGCGCTCTCTCCGAACCCGGGGCGCGCAGTGTGGTGCGCGCGGTCAGGGACCGGCTCGCTTCGGACGGCGGCGAGGTCACGGCCGATTCGTTCAAGCAGCTTCTGTCGGACGTCGGCAGAGAGGTCGGTGTGAAGGGTAAGGACCTCTATGCGCCGGTGCGGGCGGCCATGACCGGCACCACGCATGGGCCGGGGCTCGGAGAGATCGCGGCCATCATGGGCCGGGGGCTGGTCCTGCACAGGCTTGCCGAGGCTCTCTCTGGGCGAACGGAAAGGGCTTTGTCGTGAAGATCGCAGTTCTCTACGGGGGAGTGTCCACGGAGCGGGAAGTCTCGCTCGTCACCGGAACGGCAGTGGGAGCGGCTCTGGCCGACCGTGGCCACGACGTGCTCCTGATAGACACGGCGGTGGGGGACGTTCCGGTCGGCGCCCGCGAGGCCCAGGCCGCGGCACGGCTTGCCGGGCGGCCGGCGGCGCCACGGTCCTCGCGGGACAGCACGGCGAGAGCGGTCGCCGGCGAGGCCGTGGGGCAGGCGGACGTGGTGTTAATCGCCCTGCACGGCGCGGCGGGGGAGAACGGGACGGTTCAGGGCCTGCTGGAGCTGTCCGGAAAGCGCTACACCGGCTCCGGAGTCCTGGCCAGCGCCCTGGCGATGGACAAACGGATGTCGAAGCTCGCCTTCCGCGCGGCTGGTGTTCCGACGCCAGACTGGCGCGTGGTGACGGTGGAGTGCGCCCGGGTCGAGAGCCGGTGTGACGGTTCGCCTTCGTTTCCGGATGACCTCCCGCTCGAGTCGGCTGCAGAGGCTACGGGTGAACTCGGGGGATACCCGCTCATCGTCAAGCCCAACGACCAGGGCTCAACCGTCGGGCTGACGCTCGTGACCCGCGGAGAGCAGCTCGCCGACGCGATCGCGCTCGCCGGGCGCTACGGGAGGAACGTGCTGCTCGAGACGTACATCCCCGGCCGGGAGCTGACGGTTGCGGTGCTCGAGGACAGGGCGTTGCCCCCGGTCGAGGTCGCTCCGCACAAAGGTCTCTACGACTACGAGAGCAAGTACACGAAGGGCATGACCGACTACACGTGCCCGGCCGACGTCCCGGCGGACACCGCGGTGGCGCTCGGGGAAAGCGGACTCGCGGCCTTCGCGGCGCTGGGCTGCAGCGGCTACGCCCGCGTCGACTATCGCCTCGGTCCGGATGGCGCGTTCTGGTGCCTGGAGGTCAACACGGTGCCAGGTATGACCGAGTTCAGCCTCGTGCCCATGGCCGCCCGAGCGGCCGGGATCGAGTTCGGCGAGCTCTGCGAGCGCATAGTGGGAACGGCCCTCCGGGGTTCCCGGTCCGGCTGAGTGGCGGCCGGGTCAGGCGCCCGTGAGTGAGTGCGGTGGACCATCTGAGACGAAAGAGGGCCCTTGAAACGGCCCTGAAGCAGGGCGACTGCTGGCACATCTGATGCAGTATCGATGGGGAAACAAGGGCGCGGCGATGGCGCCCGGACCCGTCCGTACGGCACACACGGTCTGGGGCGGCCCATGTGGCCGCCTTGTTAAATGATTGTGTGGTAATGACTTGAAGGGTCCAGGGTGTGTCGCAGGGGGCACGGACCGTCGGGAAAGGCTACACTCGGCCTGCGAATCCTGTTGACCGGGGAGATGGCTGCCTGTAGCTTTCCCCAGTGGCTCCCACGGCGGCCTGCGCCGCCGTGGGTGAGTTCGTAAGTGCCCAACAGCCGCACAATTGGTGGCTCCGCGCCCTCCGGCAGCGGTCGGGGAAGGCGTCGTCCTGGAACGTTTCAGTTCGCGGGGGAACAGCCGATGTCGTACGGACGAGCATTGCAGATTGCTCTAGTTGTGGTGGCCGTCATACTGCCGGTCACCGAGGCCGCCTCACAGCTGCCATCGGACTACGAGATCGGCCCAGGAGACGTGTTGGCGATATCCGTCTGGCGACACCCGGATCTTGACAGGAGCGTGGTCGTTCGCTCGAACGGCACGGTCACATTCCCGCCGGTGGGTGACCTGACGGCCTCCGGGCTGACGCCGGTCGAGCTGTCGAGAGAGATCATGCAGCGCCTGCGCGATTACACGCGTGAGACCACGCAGGTGACCGTTTCGATGGCTCAGTTCAACAGCCGCGCCATCTACCTGACCGGCCAGGTAGCTGCGCCGGGACGCTACAGCTTCGAACGTATTCCGGATCTGCTGCAGCTCCTGAGCCAGGCCGGAGGGCCGCTGCCGGGTGCCGACCTCTCGGCGGTCTCGATCGTGCGCCCTGCGGCCGGGGGCGCAGACGTGACGAGGGTCGACGTCGGCGCCTACATGAGGGGACAGGAGTCAGCCGCGCTGCCGGTTCTCCAACCCGGCGACACCGTGGACGTCCCATCGCTGGCGATGGGCGGCAGCGCCATGGGAGGCGCTGGGCTGGTCTACATACTGGGCGAGGTGACCACTCCCGGCGCGTACCCCGCGACCGACGGACTTGATCTGCTGCAACTCATCGCGCTGGCGGGCGGAACCACTCCAGAGGCGAGACTGAACAACGTGGCCGTAGTCATGAACGGTGGAGGCAGCCAGGTCGTTGCCACGGTGGATCTGGACAGGGTGATCGAGCACGGGACGGCTGATCCCTTCCTGCTGGGGTCTGGTGACAGGGTCGTCGTGCAGGGCAGGACGTCGAGCGTGCTCGCCCAGACGCTCGGAATAACCTCGACAGTGCTCGGGTACGGGCGCGACATCCTGTCCTCGTACCTGCTCTACCTGAGCGTTGACAGAGAACTGGCCGACCGCCAGGCCAGAGCGGCGGCAGAGGCGTCAGCGGCCGAGGCGGCCGCCCAGTAGCGGGGGGAATACTGACCGGCATGAGACAGTCGGACGCGACTCACGAGCAGGAGATCAAGACCCTGGACATTCGCTCCTACGTCAAGGCCATGTGGCGACGGAAGTGGCTGCTCATCATACCCGTCGCGGCGGCGGCAGTGGTCGGATACGCATCGGGCAAGCTGCTCCCTCCGGTGTACGAGTCGAGGAGCACGGTGGTAGTGCGGGTACAGGAGCGGCTCTCAGAGCCACTCGCCAGGCTAGTGGGCAGGTCGCCCGTCGAGGATCAGCTCTCGCGGCTGCAGGAGAGGGTGAAGAGCCGCACGTTCCTGATCGAGCTTGTCCGCAGCCTCGACATGGCGGACGACGAATCGGTCCGCGCCTGGGCGCGCCGCATGCATGAGAAGAACCCATCCGTGTCGGAGGATGAGCTCGCGGAGAGCAAGGCGGTCGAGTACCTGCAGAACAGGATCGCGGTCGTCAGGACTTCGACGAACGGATTCCAGGTCGTGGCGCGTGACCTGGACCCCGACAGGGCGCTCCTCCTGGCCCAGCACATAACGAACGCCTTCGTCAGCGCGTCGAACCGCGAGCAGATCGAGGA
>CAZLTC010000001.1:64788-107157 GCA_964562405.1 uncultured bacterium
GGGAGATAGCCTCCGTCCTCGTCAGGGCGAGCGATGACGCGCCCGAGGCGACGACCCTGTTCGTCAGTTCCGCCGAGAAGAAGGATCGCGTCCGCGCCGAGGCTCGAGCGATGGCGATGCAGGCCGTGCCCGACGCCTCCTCACAGCTCTACGAGGCGTACGCCGAGCTCAAGATAGCCGAGGTCGAGGAGCTGATGTCGGCCGAGCGCCGGAGGATTCTCGGAAGGTTCATGTGGAACTACGCCCAGGGCCGCGCGAACGCGCCCGAGCGCGAGCTCGAGTACACGCGCCTGGTGCAGGAGGTCGAGAGCAACCGCGCTTTGTACGAGGCGTTCCTGGAGCAGTCGGCCGCGGGTCAGATCACCGAAGCTCTCGAGGCCGCCCGCGCCGGTGGTCGCTTCGAGATCGTCGAGCCGCCGACGCGACCAACCGCGCCCGTCGCGCCGGACAAGATGATGATCCTCGGACTCGCGATCCTGGCTGGGCTCATCGTCGGGTTTGCGTCGGTCCTCGTCGTAGAGCAGGGCGACACGTCCTTCAAGGATGTGGACGACATAGAGAGGACGCTCGGGCTGCCTGCGCTGGCGACCGTCCCCGAGGCCGACATCTTCAAGGCGATAGGCGCCGAGGAGAAGCGAAGGCGCAAGAACAGAACTCCCGTGAGGCTGGACGGAAAGTCGAGGCTCGTCCGCTACATGCTGCGCGAGACGCCCATCTCCTTCGAGTTCCGGAGGCTGGCGAGGAAGCTCGGTCATAGGTTTGGCGGAGAGATACCCGCGTCGATCCTGGTCACCAGCTCGCACAGGGGAGAGGGCAAGACGACGGCCGCCGCGTGCTTGGCGATAACGCTGGCAAAGCACTACGGCAGAAAGACCGTTCTCGTCGACGCCGACCTCAGGAAGCCAAGGGTTCATCAGCTCCTCGAGGTGCCGAGGGAGCCGGGCCTCTCAGACGCGCTGGAGCGCGGCCATCTGCTGGGCTCTGACCTTAAGCCGACCGCGCTGGCCAACCTCTTTGTGCTCCCCTGCGGGACCCGCAGGGACCAGCCGACCTGGTTGCTCGAGTCGATGCCGGCGTCGCGCGTGATGGAAGAGCTTCTCTCGCAGTTCGAGCACGTCATCATAGACAGTGCGCCCAACGTGGCCGTGCCGGATGCGATCCTGCTAGGCGGCTCGGTGGACGGTGTGGTGATGGTTCTGAGGGCGGGAGTGACGCCCAGAGAGGTCGTCACGAGGGGCATCGAACTCCAGCTCGAGGAAACCACGAACGTGCTGGGGCTCATCGTCAACAACCTGGCGCGTGTGCTGCCCTACTACTACGACTACAAGTACTACCGCTACGATCGGCAGGAGCCGGCGGAGGACGCGGAGCGAAGGGACGCGTGACAGCGACATGCTCAGGACACTCTCCGTGTTCGGGACTCGTCCCGAGGCCATCAAGATGGCACCGGTCGTCGCGGAACTCGAACGGCGCGGCGGCAGTGTCGAGTCGCGCGTGTGCGTCACGGCCCAACACAGGGAGATGCTCGACCAGGTTCTCGAAGTGTTCGGGATGGAGCCGGACCACGACCTGGGCGTGATGACGGAGGATCAGTCGCCTCGCGGCGTTACCGCCGCGGTGCTACAGGGCCTGGACCCGATCCTCTCCGATCTTGAGCCCGACCTCGTCCTCGTCCACGGGGACACGACCACGACCATGGCCGCGTCGCTCGCCGCCTTCTACCGAAGGGTGCCGGTCGCCCACGTGGAGGCCGGTCTCAGGACTCACGACCGCTATTCCCCATTCCCTGAAGAGATGAACCGCGTCGTGACCGACGCGCTGTCGACGTACCACTTCGCGCCAACGCGCAGGTCACGTGAGAATCTCATGCGCGAGGGCGTGTCGCCGGACTCGATAACCGTAACCGGGAACACGGTGATAGACGCTCTCAGGGACGTCGCGGGCAGGTCAGGCCGTCCCGAGACACGGGTCCCCGAAGGTAAGAGGCTCGTGCTGGTCACCGCACACAGGCGAGAGAACTTCGGACGGCCCCTGGAGGACATCTGCCTGGCGCTGCGCGACGTCGCGGAGCGGTTCGACGACGTTGTGCTTGTCTACCCGGTCCACCTGAATCCGAACGTGCAGAGGACGGCGAGGTCGATACTCGGTGGACACAGGAGGATCATCCTCACTGACCCGCTTCCGTACATGGAGTTCGTGCGGTTGCTCAAGACCTCGTATCTGGTCGTGACCGACTCCGGCGGGCTTCAGGAGGAGGCGCCTTCTCTCGGCAAGCCCGTGCTCGTGCTCCGTCACGAGACGGAGAGGCCGGAGGCCGTCGAGGCCGGGACCGTGAGGGTCGTCGGTACCGACAGGGAGACCATCGTCTTCGAGTGCGCGCGCCTGCTTACGGACGAGGCAGCGTACCGGGACATGGCGGAGGCCGTGAATCCCTACGGCGACGGACTCGCGTCGGGGAGGATCGTGGACGCGCTGCTGGCCTCGTTCGGCGAGCCGGGGGCTCGAAAGCCGGTCGAGTTCGACCCCACGCGCGGGGGAGGTAGATGATGCTGCTCGTGCTCCTTCCGGCGTTCAACGAGGCGGACTCGATGCGCCCGCTGATGCGCGGCCTCGGGGAGACGTTCCGCGGCCTCGCAATGCCTGCTTCCGTGCTCCTTGTCGATGACGGGAGCAGCGACGACACCGTCGCGCGCGCGCGCAGCGCCGCCCGCGAGTTCGACGTGCAGCTCGCGGTTGAGGCGCACGGCACGAACAGAGGCCTGGGCGCGGCGCTCAGGACGGGATTCGAGCGCGCGAACTTGATGCTCGGAGGAGAGGGCGTCCTCGTGGGGATGGACGCCGACAACACGCACGACCCCTCCGCCATTCCCGCGATGCTCGCGAAGCTCGACGAGGGCAACGACGTCGTCATCGCATCGAGGTACGCACCCGGCGGCCAGGAGGTGGGTCTGTCGCCGCTGCGGAGTCTCCTGTCCAGGGGTGCGAGCCTGACGATGCGGACGTTCCTGCCGGTCAGCGGTGCGCGAGACTACTCGTGCGGGTACCGCGCGTACTCCGGCGAGGCACTCGCCAGGGCGCTCGAGGTCTACGGTGACGAGTTCATCGTGGAGTCGGGCTTCGTGGCGTCCGCGGAGATCCTGGTCAAGATGGCATACCTCCCCAGCAGGGTAGCGGAGGTGCCGCTGGTGCTCAGATACGACAGGAAGGGCGGCGCCAGCAAGATGAACATCGGGCGCACGATCGCACGCTACCTGAGGCTGATCTCGGCCGGCAAGCGCGCGATAGCGATGAGGTCGAGAGCCAAGAGGGAGGCAGTTGAATGAAGGGGATACCTCTCATCCTGCTCGCGGTCCTTCTGGGCGCGACGGGCCAGATCATCATGAAGATGGGAATGAAGATCTACGGCGAGGTGACTGCGACGAGCGTGTGGGGACAGCTCGTGCCGATCCTCAGGGTGCCGCAGGTCTTCTTAGGGTTCGTGTGCTACGGGCTGAGCGCGGTCCTGTGGATCGCGGTCGTCTCCAACGTCGACCTGAGTCTGGCCTATCCCATGGTGAGCCTGGCGTACGTGCTTGTCTTCCTGGCCTCGTGGCTTTTCCTGGGCGAGCACATTTCGGCGATGCGCCTGGCGGGACTGGTCATCATTGTGGCGGGAGTACTTGTCATATCGAGAAGCTGACGCGGCCGCCCGCTGCGTCCCACCGATTCCAGGGAAGACGCGGAGAGACTGCGCGAGGCGTGCCGCGCCCTCCGTGCGGCGCGAGGTGTGATAGATGAAGCGTCGAACCGAAGCGCTGCTGCTCGTGGCCGTGCTCATACTCGCGGCGTGGCTGAGAGCGCGGGGCCTGGGCTGGGGACTGCCGTATCCGTACCATCCGGACGAGGGCTCGATACTCTTCCATTCACTCGCGTTCGGAACGGGAGATCTCAACCCGCACTGGTTCAGATGGCCGTCGCTTCTCATGTACTTCATGTTCGGCGTGTATGGAGCCTACTACGTGGTGGGAAGGCTGGCGGGCGCGTTCGGCGCTCCGGTCGATCTCCTGCGCGCTTACCTGACCGACCTGTCGCCCTTCTGGCTGATGGGAAGGTGGGTCTCGGTCGCCGCCGGCGTCGCCACCGTGTGGGTGGCACAGAGGATCGGCAGGCGGGCCTTCGGGCCTGCGGCGGGTCTGACCGCGGCGCTCCTGCTGGCGGTCATGTATCTGCACGTGCGGGACTCGCACTACGCGACCCCGGACGTCGTCACGACCCTCCTGGCTTCGTTGTCGCTCCTCGCCGCTCTGAGGGCCTGCGACACGCACCGCTTCTCCGACCTGGTGCTGTCGGGCTTGTTCGCGGGACTCGCGGCGTCCGTGAAGTACCCCGGGGTGCTCGCTGGAGCGGGCACGCTCGTCGCCTACTTCCACCTGGCCGCCTCGCGCAGGGTGTCGCGGTGGTCGCTGGCAGCAGTGGCCTTCGCGGTCGTGGTGGGGTTCGTGGTCGGCACGCCGTACAGTGTGCTCTCGTTCCGTGAGTTCACGAGGGACGTGTTGACGCAGTTCACCATGGTCAGCAGCTCCGGCGTTGGCCAGGGGCCCAGCTCTTTCGGCGAGGGACTGGCGGAGGTCTTCGGCAGGACCGTCGCCCGCGGCATCGGCTACCCGATCCTCGCGCTGGCTCTCCTGGGCGCGTTTGCACGGGGACGCAGGGCGGGGATCCAAAGAGGCGTCATCGCCGCGTACGCGGGGGCGGTCGTTATCGTTGCCGTGATGATCACGGTCAAGAGGTCGACCTATCTCACGCCCGCGCTCCCGGCCATCGCCGTGCTCGCGGCGGCCGGCATCGACCGGATCTTCCGGGCGTCGGCGGAGCGGGCATCCAGGTGGAGGCGCACGGCCGCCGTTGCTCTCGCGGTGGCGGTGGCGGCTCTGGCCGTAGTCCCGTCGCTCAGGTTCGACGGGGCCCTGGCGGCCGTGGACACGCGCACGCTGGCCAAGACGTGGATCGAGGCCGAAGTGGCTCCGGGGACGCGGGTGGCCACCGAGGACTACGGGCCCGTGCTGAACCCGCTTACCTCACAGCTCGCCGCATCGGTCGACCTCGATACGACGGGGGTCGATTCATGGAGGTCGCCCAAGCGCAGGCTCAACGAACTCAAGCTGGAGGTGGGCGAGCGGAGGAGCCCCGAGTACGAGCTGTACGGCATCGGCCATGGCACGCCGCCGTTCGAGCTGCCCGACGCGGGCGAAGACCCTGACGGCCTCGAGGCGGCCCTGGTCGACCTGGGGGTGGAGTTCGTCGTTCTGAGCAGCAAGGCCGCGCCCTGGAGACCGATGCGGGGCGCCGAGCCGCCGGCCGTGCCTGGCGAATGCCGGTTCCTGGATTGGCTGGCATCGAACGCGTCGATGGTGGCGAGATTCGCTCCCGAGCAGCCCGTGCCTCCGATAGACCGGGGCGATGGCCGCTCGTTCCACAGCCCCGTCATCGAGATCTACCGAGTGCGGGGCCCCCAGGTCGGAACGGAAGGGGGCGACGTCGCGGCGCACGCAGGGACGGACGCGAGCGGGTACAGCGCTCGCCTCGAGTGACCAGAGGGAGCTTGATGGACACGCACGGAAGCGACAGAAGAGCGCAGACACCGCTGCCGGGTCCTCGTCCGACCGAGGTTCCGCAGTACAGCTACGCGTGGGTGCCCTACGTCGTGGGCGTCCTCGTCGCGCTCGCTCTCGCGTTCGTCGTGACCAGGCTCAACTACGGCCACGCGCAGGCGCCTCACCGCATCATCAAGATGATGTTCGGCGTCGTGTTCGTTCTCTTCACAGTCTTGAGGCCGAAGCTGGCCCTTCACCTGTGGCTCCTCGCCATGCCCGTCGCCGCCTGGCTCCCCGTGACAGGCATTCCAGGTCTGAACGGCGTCAACCTCCTGTTCATGGTGGCGATTCTCGGCTGGGTCACGCCCTGGATCCTCCATCGCGAGCGTCTTCTGCCGCACACCCGGATCGGGGCACCGCTGGCGCTCTACGTCACGGTGATGCTCGCCTCGGTCGTTCGGACCATTCTGTTCCCGCCGGAGGGCACGTCCTATGCGGCATCGGACCTGCTGCTGCAGTTCTGGCAGCGCGTTCCGGCGCTCGCCATCTTCTACGTGGTCGCCGGATCGGTGAAGACGGACACGCGCATGCGCAACCTGCTCGGCACATTTGCGGTGAGCGCCGGGATAGCCGCGCTCATCGCGCTCCAGCAGTTTGCGACGACGTCCGACACGCGGCGCATCGGCGGAGGGATGAACCCGAACGACTTCGCCGCTTACGTCGCCATGTGCGCGACGGCCCTGATGGCCTACGTGCTGAGTTCAGGCGCCTTCCATGGGTTCAGACGGTTCGTGGTCTGGGCCGCGGCCGCGCTCGCATCGATAGCAGTGCTCCTGCCCAAGTCAAGGGGCGGCTACGTGGGTTTCGCCGGCGGGCTCGCGACCGTGACGTACCTGATGAGCAAGAGAGCTTTCATCGTATTCCTGCTCGTGCTGGCGGCGGCCCCGCTGTGGGCGCCGGGATTCGTGAAGGAGAGAGTGCGCGAGACGGAGGTCGACTCCTTCGAGGCGCAGGTCGTGGGCGACATCACCGATAGGCTGGACCCCTCGTCCGCCGTCAGGATAGAGATCTGGGGCATCGTTGCGTCTGAGGTAGCCAAGAGGCCGCTCTTCGGCTACGGATTCGGCTCCGTGCCGCGCCTGACCGTCGGAGAGATCGGCAGGCCATTCTCCGCCCACAGCCTGTACTTCGAAACGCTGGGGGACATGGGTCTGATCGGCATCGTCGCTCTCGCGTGGCTGCTCCTCGCATGCGTCAGGAGCGGTCTGGAGCTGGCCAGGAGGGCCACCACACCCTTGAACAGGGGACTGGCGGTGGGCTTTCTGGCGGCAACCGTGGTTCTTCTCCTGGCCAACGTATTCGGTCAGAGGTTCTTCCACAGGTCCATCGCCGGTTCCTATTTCGTGCTTGCCGGGCTCGTCGAGCGCGGCATCACCATTGAACGCCGCGCTTCGTCGGCTCGGAGCGCCAGGGAGGTCGTGACAGCATGAGACGAGTCCTGAAGGGGGCCGCGCTGGCCGCGGTCATCGTGATGGTTCTGATCGCGCAGGCGCAGGCCTACGAGGTCGTGAGCGGTCACCCGCGCCTCTTCTTCCGCGCGAGCGACGTCGCGGCGCTCAGGTCCAAGTCGACAGGTGCGTTGTCAAGCGATTACAACACGATGAGGTCATACTGCGACACGCACATGAGTGACTCGCTACCGCTTTCATCGACGGAGCTGGAGTGGCAGCTGCCGGCCTACAGCTTCGTCTGGCTCATGAGCCAGAACACCGCATACGCTGCGCGAGCCAAGGAGATAGCGCAGGCGACAGTCTCCGGCGGATCGACCAGCTCGGAGGGCTGGATCCGGGGCGGCGCGCTCTTCTTCGACTGGTGCTACGACTACCTGACCCCCGCCGAGAGGCAGACGTTCGGTCAGGCCCTCGCCTCGGGCGGGGAGTCGTATCTGTCGACGGAGAACTGGCCGACGATCTCCTGCTTCCACGGAACGTTCTCCAGGCTGCGCAGTCTCATATACCCCGGGCTCGCCATCTTCGGCGAGGGGATCAACAACGCGGCGGCGCTGGAGCTGTGCGACACCTACCGCGACAACACGTACGGACGCGTCCTGTGCTGCATGGACGAGCTGGGCTACGACGGGTCGTGGTTCGAGGGTGACTACAACTTCAACGGGTATCTCTACCAGAGCGAGGGCTTCGAGCTTTGGGCGACCGCCACGAACGAGAACCCGTACGACGTGTCGACGAACTACCAGAATCTCGCGACGTACTACCTCTATGAGATGGGCGCACGCAAAGACGCCTCGGGAATGCTCGGGTCGAAGCAGGGTGACTCTTCAAGCCACTCCGCGCCAACTCTGTCGTTCCGTCTGACGCTTCTGAGGCTGGCGTCGCGCTACCGCGACGGTCGGGCGCAGTGGCTCGCGCAGGAGATCGTGAACCAGGACCTCGGGTACGTCAACACGTACGACCGCTGGCGGCTTATCGTGTCGACCGACCCGTCGGTCGCGCCGACGCCGCCCACGAGCCTGCCGGACTCGTGGTACTTCCAGGGCGTTGGGACTGCGTACATGAGGTCCGGCTTCGACCTCTCGCCCAACAGCACTGACACCTACGCCGTGTTCAGGTGCGAGCGATTCCCCGACTTGCACACGCACGCGCACCAGAACCACCTGCTGATCGGCAGAGGAAACGATGTGCTGGCGATCGACTCCGGGTCATACGACTTCTCTGCGTCGAGCCATCACGACAACTACTTCTCGAGAACGATCGCTCACAACACGATCACCGTTTACGATCCGAACGAGGACACGTTCGGCAGCTACTCGAACGACGGCGGGCAGAGACGCCCGTCCCAACAGAGCTTTCCGACGCAGTGCGGCGACCTCTCGCTGCCGCAGTTCGATCGCGGCACGATCGTCGCGTTCGAGGACGCCGATACTTTCACGTACGTGAAGGGCGACGCAACGGCCGCGTACTCCCCCGATAAGGTCAGCAACTTCACGAGAGAGGTCGTCTATCTCAAGCCGGATCTCTTCGTCGTGCTTGACCGCGTGACCGCCACGTCACCGTCGTTCAAGAAGCGCTGGCTGCTCCACTCGATAGAGCAGCCGCAGGTGTCCGGCAACACCACGGTGATCACGCAGGGTGACTCAAAGCTCTTCGTCAAGACCCTCCTGCCGGACCCGTTCCAGATCGTCAAGGTGGGAGGTCCTGGGCACGAGTATGAGGTCAACGGAGTCAACTATCCGCCCTCGAAGTCGGCGCCTGGCGACGCGGGCGCCTGGAGGATAGAGGTCTCGCCACAGGTCAACAGCGCGGATGACCTCTTCCTTCACGTGTTCTACGTGACGGGCTCGGGCGCGACGACGATGCCCGAGGTCTCACTGGTGGAATCCGACGAGGTGGTAGGCGCCGAGATAGACGGTCACGTAGTGCTCTTCAGCAAGTCGGGCATAGCCGTCGATTCCGCCACGTACGAGTACGGGGGCTAACGCGCCCTCGGCCGGCGAGGGTGGCCGACGACGGGAGCCGCTTGGGCCCGGCGGCCTCGCTCGGGCCGCACGGCCTTGATGGGTTCCAAACGCCGATGGGGGACGGCGACACGATGCGCATCTGTTTCTTCGCGCACGCGAGTTCCGCGAACACGCGTTCGTGGGCCAACCATCTGGCCGACGTGCTCGGCCATGACGTTCACGTCGTGTCACTCTGCCACGGCGACGGCCTCGGCAGGGGAGTGACGCTGCACGTCATCTCATCGAGGTGCGCCGGCATCCTCGCCTACGCAACGGCGCTGCCGGAAGCGAGGCGTCTGGTACGCGAGATTGTTCCCGACATCCTTGTGGGATACAGGATAGCGAGCTACGGGTTCCTGGCGGCGGCGACCGGTTTTCACCCTCTCGCGCTTGCGGCCCAGGGACGTGTGGTGACGACACCTCGCGCTCCGCTCAAGAGGCTGCTTGTCTCCTACGCGATACCGCGAGCCGACATCATCAACTCATGGGCGTCTCACATGACGCTCCGGCTCACGGAACTTGGCGCCGATCCCGACAAGATACTCACGACACCCCGCGGAATAGACCTCGGGCTCTTTCGCCCGGGAGCGCCCGACGAGGAACGGACCGACACCGTCGTCGTGACGCGCACGATGCACCGCGCCTACCGTCACGACGTCGTGCTCCACGCCATCGCTGCGGCGTCGCGCGAGGTGCCCGGTCTGCGATGCGTGTTCGCCGGCGAGGGGGAGGCTATGGACGATCTCCGGGCCCTTGCGGCGAAGCTGGGTGTTGCGAACCGCGTGGAGTTCGCGGGCGAAGTTGCTCCCGACCGGCTGGCCGGGATGTTGAGCGGCGCGAGGGTCTACGCCTCGAGCGTGCGGACAGACGGGGTCTCCGCGTCGCTGCTCGAGGCGATGGCTTGTGGTGCTTTTCCCGTGGTGACGGACAACGAGGCGAACAGGCTGTGGTTGGATGACGGCGTCAACGGGATCCTCGTGCAGGCCGTCGATCCGTCGGCGTACGCCGCTGCGATCGTCGGGGCCTTGCGCAACAGGGAGGTACGGGAGTCGGCCGCCGTCCGGAACCGGGAGATCGTGGAGAGCAGTGCGGACCTCGACAAGAACATGAAGGTCATAGAGACCGCCTACGCGGAGCTGGTGCGGGTGGCCGGAGGGGGGAGCGCGTGAGCGGTCTTCCAGAGATGATATACGGCCGCAGTCCCATCGCCGTGCAGAACCTGTTCGTGTCGCTATACGGCAGGCGCATACTGAGTGAGAGGTTCGGTCCCGACTTCGACCGTCTGAGCGCTTTCCTTGCCCGCTCGGAGCGTGCGACGCCGGACGAGATGAGGGAGTATCAGAACGAGCGACTGAGGGCCGTGGTCGCCCACGCGTACGATACGGTACCCTACTACCGCGAACTGTGGGACGAGCGAGGACTCCGGCCCTCCGACGTGACTTCGGTCGACGACCTGTGGAAGCTCCCCGTCCTTACGCGGGAGTCACTGATCGCCCATCGCGACAGGCTCATCTCCAGCGGTGCGGGCCGCCGTGGTCTGCGGCTGGCTTCGACCTCCGGCACGACCGGCTATCCGGTCTCGGTCTACTGGGACCGGAACGTGAGCGTGATGAACAATGCGTGCCTCTGGCGCGCGAGGGGCTGGTGCGGCGTCGGGTTCGGCCGGCCGTACGCCACGCTCATGGGGCGCATGATCGTTCCGCTGCGGCAGAAGATGCCGCCATTCTGGAGGTTCAACCGGAGCTGGAACCAGCTCATACTGTCCGCCTACCACCTGGACGAGAGAACGGTGCCGCGCTACGTAGAGGAGATGCGCGAGTCGGGAGTCGAGATGCTCGAGGCATACCCGTCGGCCGCCTACATGCTGGCGAGGTACATGGAGATGCGCTCCGCCCGGATACCTCTCCGCTCGGTGCTGACGTCGTCGGAGCCGCTCCTGCCCGTGCAGCGCGAGCTCATCGAGGACAGGTTCGAGTGCCGCGTCTTCGACGCGTACAGCCAGGCCGAGCGGGTTGCGTTCGCCAGCGAGTGCGAGAGCCACGAGGGTCTGCACGTGTTCGAGGAGTACGGTGTACTAGAGGTCCTGGACGGCGCCGGCGAGCCCGTCGCGCCCGGAAGCGCCGGGCAGATCGTCGCGACCGGCCTGCACAACATGGCGATGCCGCTCATCCGCTATGCTACCGGGGACGCGGCCACGCTCAAGCCCGCGCTCTGCTCGTGCGGCAGAACGCTAAGACTGCTCGAGACCGTGACCGGAAAGGCGGAGGACATAGTTGTCACTCCGGGTGGGAGGATGATCCCCGGGCCGCTTCTGAGCTTCGCCTTCAAGGGCGTTCGCGGAATCGTCAGGTCCCAGCTGGTGCAGGACCGGCCTGAGGCCCTGATGGTCAGGCTGGTGGTCGGCACCGACTTCGAGGAGCGCGATGAGGCCCGCATACGGTCAGGCCTGGAGGAGAGGCTGCCGGGAGTCGGGATAACGTTCGAGCGCGTGGATGAGATCCCCATGTCTTCGCGCGGCAAGTACAGGTGGGTCGTGTCGAGTGTGCCCCTGAAGTGGGGGAGCGTAAGCACCCGCAATCTCCACGATGAAGAGGACCGCGAGGCGAAATGAGGAAGGTCCTTCACATAGTCCAGTCGCTGGATACCGGAGGCGCGGAGCGCGTTGTTGCGGAGTATGCCATGGCGCACGACCGGACGCGCTACCGCCCTGAGGTCTGCTGCGTTCTGGAGGGCGGCTACCTTGTGCAACAGCTCGAGGAGGCCGGCGTGCCCGTCCACGTGCTGCGGCGCGGCAAGAGGATCAACCTCCGGGCGCTTCTGCGGCTCACGCGCCTGATCGTCCGGGAGCGGTTCGACGTCGTGCACAACCACAACTTCACGGCCCTGTCGATAGGCGTGCCGGCCGCAGCGCTGGCCGGCGTCAACGTGCTCGTGAGGACGGAGCACAACGTAACCAGGCGAGCGCGAGGCGGGCGCTACGTGTTGAGCCGGCTGGCGGCTCTGCGCGAGAACGCACAGATCGCCGTCTCTGACGCCGTCCGCGCCTCGCATCTGGCCGCGGGGCGCATCCCGGAGGATCGGTTCGTCACCGTGAGGAACGGCATCGACGGCGGCCGGATGGTCGTCGAGGGCGACAGGAGGACGCTCAGGCTGTCGCTGGGGTGGAACCCGGACGATTTCATCTGCCTGAGCGTCGGGAGTCTCACGCGCCAGAAGGACTTCGACAACCTGCTCGCGGCCGCGGTTCGCGTTGTGGAAGACCGTCCGGAGGCGCGCTTCATCGTGGCGGGCGAGGGCGCGGAGGAGGGCCGTCTGCGCTCCCTATGCGAGGAAATGGGGCTCACACGGCACGTGAGCTTCGTCGGGCGCAGCACGGACATTCCTCGTCTTCTGAAGGCGGCGGACGCGTTCGTCCTGTCGTCCGCATGGGAAGGGCTTCCCATCACGATGCTCGAGGCGATGGCGGCGGGTACTCCGTGCGTGGTGACGAGCGCGGGAGGCGTCGATGAGGTGACGAAGGACGGCGTCAGCGGCCTCGTCGTGCCGCCGCGCGATCCGGAGGCGCTCGCACGCGCCATCGTGCGGCTCGCCGCTGACGTGCGGCTCCGCGATGACCTGGCGGCGGCAGCGTCGGGCGTGTTCGAGCGGCGGTGTACCGCGCGTGGGATGGCGCAGCAGACCGAGGCTCTCTACGACCTGGCCGCGAGCGGCCGGGCCGATCTTGCGGCCGCGGGGCCCATGAAGGTCATCCTGGTGATCGGCCAGCTCTCGTTCGGAGGCGCCGAGCGGCAGGTCGCGGAGCTGGCTACGCGGCTGCCGCGGGATCGCTACGAGCCCATCGTGTGCTGTCTGTCCGGGGGAGGTCCGCTGACCGACGAGTTCGCGCGCGCCGGCGTGCGCGTCGTCTGCATCGGAAAGAGGTCCGGCGTGGCGTCCGGAGCATCACGCTCGCTCATCAGCCTCATACGTGAGGAGCGGCCGACGATCATCCACTCGTACCTCTTCTCGGCGAACTGGCGAACCCTGCTGGTCGGGCGCATCATGAGGGTCCCTCTAGTGATCACGTCCGTCCGCAACGTCGACATCCACAGCAGGAGCGCTTTTCTGTGGGCCGAAAGACTGCTCTCGGGACTCAACGATCTCGTCATCGCGAACGCCGAGGCCGTGAAGGAGTACGTGTCACGAGAGCACTGGATCCGGGAGTCGAGGATCAAGGTTGTGATGAACGGCGTCGCGGCCGGGCGCGTGGCGCAACTGACGTCATCGACTGAGGACGGACACGCGGACGGCACGGCTCCGATGGTGCTGATGGTGGCGAGCCTGACCCCCAAGAAGGACCACGTCACGTTCCTCAAGGCGGCCGCGGAGGTCTCGCGGCGGGTTCCGGAGGCGCGGTTCGTCGTGGTGGGCGGCGGCCCGCTTCGCGGCGCGCTCGAGCGTCTGGCCCGGGAGCTCGGGCTTGAGGATCGCGTGGAGTTCCGGGGGGAGACGCACGACGTTGCAGGGGCGCTGGCGGAGGCCGACGTCTGCGTGCTGACCTCTCTCAAGGAGGGTTGTTCCAACTTCGTGCTCGAGTCGATGCTGGTGGGCAGGCCGGTCGTTGCCACGGACGCCGGCGGCAACCGCGAGCTGGTGGACGATGGGAGGACCGGCTACATCGTGCCGGTAGGCGACGCGCCCGCGGTGGCGGCGCGTATCGTCGAGCTTCTGGGCGACCCGTCGCTTGCGCGCAGCATGGGCGACGCGGGGCGCGAGTCGGCGCTGCGCAAGTTCACCGTGGAGAGGATGGTCGACGATACGATCGCCCTGTATGAGGAGACCCTGCGGCGGAGGCTGCCGGGCCTGATCGAGTGGTCGCACGCGCGCGCGGCAAGGAGTGAGGCGTGAGGAGGCCGGAGACACAACGCGCGCGGGAGAGGGGCCTGCGCGATGACGTGATCAAGAACCTCACGAAGAGGCCGAGAGGCGCGAGGCGTCTCGGTTCGGCCATCAGGAACTCCGTTCTGGCACGAAAGCTCGTCCAGGCGGTGCCGGCGGACGGGTGCGTCGTCCTTCGGTATCACTCGGTCAACGATGACAGCGGCTGGGCCGACGACTACCTTCAGAGAAGTCTGACGGTGCCTCCCCTGATCTTCGACGCCCAGATGCGCTTCCTGAAGGAGCGCTACGACGTCGTCGCGATGGGGGAATTGGCCGAGATCGTGCGCTCCGGCGTCCGAATCGGCGGGCGGCTGGCGGCCGTCACGTTTGACGACGGCTACGAGGACAACTACCGCAACGCGCTCCCCATCCTGGCGAGTCACGGCCTCACGGCGACCTTCTACGTGACGTCCGGCACGGTAGCGGACGCCTCGGTCCTGTGGACCGTCAGACTGCGGTTCGCGGTACGACGGTCGAGGCGAGGTGCGATCGCGCTCCCGTTCGCCGGAGGCCGCAGGATCGACATCTCGTCTTTCGGGGCGAAGGAGAGCGCCGTGCGCCTCGTGACGAGCATCGTCAAGCGGTCGAGCGTACGCGAGGCGGACGACATCCTTCGAGAGATCGAGACGGAGTGTGGCGAGCTGGACGGGGGGTTCGACAGGCGGATCATGGTGACCGAGAGCGAGCTGCGCGAGATGCACGCGGCGGGAATGCAGATCGGCGCGCACTCGATAGGGCACTACAACCTCCCATCGATAGACGCGGCGTCGCTCAGGCGCGAACTCGTCGATTCCCGGTCGTTCCTGGAAGCGACCGTCGGCGCGCCGGTGCTGCACATGGCGTATCCGGACGGGAGAACCGGGCGGCACTTCGATGGGCGCGTCGCGCTGGCCGTGGCGGACGCGGGGTACCGCTCGGCCGTCACTTCGATCAGCGGTCCGGTATCGCGCAAGTACTCCGTCTACAGCCTGCCGAGGCTGGGCGTCGCTCCCAGACATGCGGACCTGGCGAGGCTGGCGGCGGACATGCAGTACACGAGGCTCTCGCGGCCGGCGGAGGACGTGTTCGATGAGGTGCGCGATGCCGTCGGACTGACCGAGGGGCGCGGCGAGCGGGACGGAGACGGGTCGCCCGAGGCATGCCCGGCGGGAAGGGACTGATGGTCGGACGCTCTGGCAACGGACCCGACGACCGGCCGGCCAGGATAGTGTTCTGGGCCGGGTCGTTCGAACTGGCAGGGACGCAGAGGTTTCTGGTCGAACTCCTGCGCCGCATGGACCGACGGAAGTTCGAGCCGGTCGTCTTCTCGACAAGGCCCGAGGGTGAGCTTCTTCCGGCGATCCGCGCGATGGACGTTCCAGTGCACGAGTTCGGTACCGGCAGGTATCTGCTCGCGCCGGCGACGCTCAAGGGGCTTTCGGGCGCGGCATCATTCCTGCGCCGGGAGCAGGTCGATGTGCTCTGCTGTATGCTGGGGATCACGACGCTCTTCGGGCCCTTCGTTGGGCGCGCGGCGCGTGTCCCGGTCGTCGTCAACAGCCAGCGCAACATGGGATACTGGCTCAGGGGCGGCAGCCGGGGCTGGATGTACGGGTACGTCAGCAGACGGATGGTCGATGGGATCATCGTGAACAGCTCGGCCGCGGCCGGCGAGCTGCGCGAGCGCTTCGGGGTTCCGGCGGGCCGCGTCCACGACATAGGGGCCGGCATCGATGTCGACGGCATCGGGGCGGCCGAGCCGAGCGAGGACATGCGCCGCTCTCTCGGGCTCGAAGGTTTGCGGGTCGTCGGGTGCGTGGCCAAACTGTCTCGGGTGAAGAACCACGCGCTCTTCCTGAGGGCCGCCGCGCGAGTCTCAGCGGGCAGGCATGATGTCGTGTTCCTGATCGTGGGGGACGGCGCGCTGCGAGGTGAGTTGGAGGAACTCGCGGGCTGGCTGAACCTGTCGGGGCGGGTCTTCTTCCTGGGGGAGAGGGCCGACGTGCCCGCGATTCTCAAGCTCATGGACGTATTCGTGCTGCCCTCGACCTCGGAGGGGCTTCCGAACGCTCTCATGGAGGCCATGGCCGCCGGGGTGCCCGTGGTCGCAACGAACGTGGGCGGGGTTCCAGAACTAGTGACAAACGGCGTGACGGGTCGGCTGGTGGGGCCGCAGGACGAGCAGGGAATGGAGCGGGCCATCGCCGAGCTCCTCGACGACCCTGGCAAGGCCTCGGAGATGGGCCGCGCCGGACACGACAGAGTGAGGCGGGATTACGACATAAGCGTGAGCGTTCAGGCGTTCGAGGATGTGATGAGTTCTCTACTCGACAAGGCGCGCGGGAGTCGACTGCGTTGAGGATCCTCTTTCTGACACAGTACTTCCCGCCCGAGACGGGCGCGGCGCCCCAGAGGGCGCGCCACTTCGCGCTCCATCTTGCCCGGATGGGTCATCATGTGACGGTCGTGACCGGCATGCCGAACCACCCGAGTGGGGTCAAGCACCCCATGTACAGACGCAGGCTGTCGTGCCGCGAGCGGCACGGCGACGTGCGCGTGATCCGCTGCGCTCTCTTCGCCTCGCCCCGGAAGACGTTCATAACGAGGATGCTCAATCACCTGAGCTTCATGGTGACGTCGGTCCTGGGCGGTCTCAGTGCCGGCCCTTGCGACGTCATTCTCGTCAGCTCGCCGCCGCTGTTCCTGGGGGCGTCCGCCTGGCTCCTGGGGCTCGTCAAGGCTGCTCCGTTCGTGCTCGACCTCCGGGACTACTGGCCTCACGCCGCGGTGGCTCTCGGCCAGCTCAAGAGCAGGAGGGCGGTCACGCTGGCGACCAGGCTCGAGGGATTCCTGTACCGACGAGCCGCCCGGCTGATCGCGGTCACGCCGGGCATGCGGCGACTGATGCTCGAACGCGGCATTCCGTCTCACAGGATCGACCTCGTGACTAACGGCGCCGACCTCGAGCGCTTCCGACCCATGGAGGACGCGCGCCCGGAGACAGGCAACGGCAAGCTGACGGTTCTCTACAGCGGCACCCACGGACTCGTGCATGGGATGGACATCCTCCTGGACGCTGCCGATGCCTTGCGCGACGACGCCAGGATACGTTTCCTGATGGTCGGGGACGGCGTCGCGAAGGACAAGCTGGTCAGCGACGCTGCGAGCCGCGGCCTGCGCAACGTTGAGTTCCTTCCAAGTGTCCAGCCCTCGGAACTGGCCGACATCATCCGGGAGGCGCACGTCTGCGTCGCCACGACCACCGCTGGCGCCTTCAGCGGCGGCACGATACCGGTCAAGCTCTTCGACTACATGGCTTGTGGGAGGCCAGTAGTGGCCGCTCTGGGCGGTGACGGAAGGGCGCTGATCGAAGAGTCGGGCGGCGGTGTCGTGGTTGAGCCCGGTGACGCCGAGGGGCTGGCCGGGGCGATACGAATGATGGCGGACGACCCGGCTGTCCGCGCGGCGCTGGGCGCGAGCGGCCGCGAGTTCGTGCGTGAGCGCTACTCGAGGGAGCGGCTTGCCGGGCTGCTTGCGGACATTCTGGAGAGTGTCGCCGTCGAAGAGGGAGCCCTCGGTGCCGGCGGACGCAGGGTGCGCAGATACCTTCCCGTCAAGTACACGCTCGATGCGTTGTTCGCCCTGTTCTTCCTTGTTGCAACACTACCGGTCTCCGCCGTCCTGGCGATGCTCGTGCGGCTCGACTCGTCCGGAAGCTCCATCTTCAGACAGCGACGCATCGGTGTCTACTCGCAGGAGTTCACGATCGCCAAGTTCCGGACGATGCACCGAAGCACGCCCGACCTGGCCACCGACATCATGATGGGCCAGCCCCGGAGCTACACGACGAGGATCGGCCGCTTTCTGCGCCGCACGAGTCTGGACGAGCTGCCCAACTTCTGGAACATCCTGAGAGGCGAGATGAGCATCGTCGGGCCGAGGCCGGCCCTCTACAACCAGACCGAGCTCATTGAGATGCGCCGGAGGCTCGGGGTCGACGTCCTGCGGCCGGGGCTCACGGGTTGGGCCCAGATCAACGGGCGCGACTCCGTCACGCTCGATGAGAAGGTGAGGCTGGACGAGTTCTACGTGCGCAACTGCTCGTTCCTTCTGGACCTCAAGATCATCCTGCGCACCGCCGGAGCGATGTCGAATCCGGATGATCTCCCGGAGCGCCCGAGGACGCCCTAAGGAGGGACTGTTTGACGGAGCGAAGGAACCCCGACCCGGCAGCGGACGCGCGCGGCCGGCGCCGGAACCCACGCGCGGCCGCGGCGACCGGAGGTCGCCGCGTCGACCCGCGCATGGTCGCGGCGCTCGTGGTCGTCGCGGCGCTCGTCCTGCTGGTCTACAGGCAGAGCTTCGCGATACTCATCAGGACCTGGGAGTCGAACCCGGACTACTCACACGGGTACCTCATTCCCCCCGTCGCGGTCTTCCTGTTCTGGAGGGAGTGGAAGAGGTTCGTGTCCTCCGTGAGCAGCGGCTCGGCCTGGGGGCTCGCGCTGGTCGCCGCGGCGCTCGCCGGCCACGTGCTCTCCATACGCGCGGGCGTCTTCATGACGCAGGGTTACTCCTTCGTGCTGCTCCTCTTCGGGCTCTCGCTCTTCATGTTCGGGAGGGCGGCCACGCGGGCGGTCTGGTTCCCGTTGGCGTACCTTGTGTTCATGCTGCCGATACCGCCGTTCCTTCTGAACGTTGTCAGCTTCCAGCTGAAGGTCTTCGCCGCGAGGGCCGGAAGCGCGATAGCGCTCAAGCTGGGCGTGCCGCTCGCTAGGTCGGGCATGACGATACACCTTGCTTCAGGCTCGCTGCGTATCGCGAACCCGTGCAGCGGACTCCGGTCGCTCATCGCGCTCGTTGCGCTTGGAGCGCTCTTCGCCTACCTCTCGCGGGGCGCCCTGTGGAAGCGTTTCATTCTCTTCGGTTCCGCCGTACCGCTGGCGGTCGCCGCGAACATGCTCAGGATCGCGGCGCTCTGCATCGTGGCCAGCGTATGGGGGATAGACACCGCGCTCGGGTCCTTCCACGACCTCTCCGGCTTCCTGCTGTTCCTCCTGGCGTTCCTGGGTATGGTGGTCGTGCGTAAGGTGCTGCGCACGGAAGCCGGGCCGAAGGAGAGGGCGTGATGACGGCAGACCGTGAGAGAGGGGCCGCGGGGTTGCCGCCCGTATCGCGCGGGCTCGGGAGGCGCGCATGAGCATGTACGTTCGGGTAGCACTCGTCTCGATACTCCTGGCGCTCACCGCGGCATACGTCTACCTGAACCCGCCCGCCGACATGGCGGTGGGTGGCGGGTCGCTGGAGAAGTTCCCGATGGTGCTGGGGGACTGGTCCGGCACGGAGCTGAGCTTCGATGAGGTCGTGACCGAGGAACTCAACGCCGACGACACGCTCACGCGCAGGTACACGCGCGGCGTCGATGACGTGTGGTTCGTCGTGATCTTCCATCAGAACGAGAGGTACGGGGCACACGAGCCGCTCGTGTGCTATCGGTCACAGGGATGGACCGTCGTCGACCAGGGAACGCGCACGCTCAGGCGCGAGGTAGGAGACTTCGACGCGAACTGGGTAGCGGTCGAGTCCAAGGGTCAGACGAGGCTGGCGCTCTACTGGTGGTACACGGCGGGCGACCTTGCGACCGGCGACAGGGACAGGTTCATGGCGCGAATGGCGGCCTCGGGGATCCTGTCGAACGTGACGTTCGGTGCCTTCGTCAGGATATCGACCGTCGTGAGAGACGGCGATCTGGCGTCCGCTATGGATACGATCACCGGCTTCGCGGAACAGACGCTCGTATACCTGCCCGCCCTTTTCGAGGCGGACGTGGGGGACTAGGCCCTGGGGCGGCCCGTGGGCCGTCCTGGAGGGCGGGCCGGCGCGACGATCGCGCCGCCAATGACCATCCGGAGGTGCGATGGGGTTTCTCAAACAGCTCAACGCCCTGATCTGGGCCTGGAGCGAGACGCTCAGGGCGGTCAGGCACGGAGTGGCGGTGCTGCCGTTCGCAATGTACGCGGCGGTCCAGTGCGCCGTTCTGTTCGCGGTCGTCGGTTTCGCATACGCGCCACTGTCGGCAGTCGTCGCTCCGGCGCTCCGGTGGAGATTCGGAGAAGCCGCGCTGCACTATCCGAGCAACCTCTTTGCTCTCCGGCCGGCGCTGGCGCAGGTGGACTCGGTGCTCATCGTCCTTCTTGGAGCCGTTCTGACCGCGGCGGCGGTTCACTCCTTTGGAACGTACTTCGCCGGCAGGAGGCCGTCGTTCATTGACAGCTGGCGGGCCGCGGTGAGTCGCTACCTGCCTCTCGTGGTCGTGTCCGCCATCGTGATGGTCGTCACCCACTTCACCGCCCGTGCGCCCTTCTCGTTCCTGAGCGGCCTGGCCGAGAGCTCCCCTGGCGTGTTTCGCATCGTGAGGTTCGGGGCCGTGGCCGTCGTGATCGTTGTGCAGTCGCTGTTCGTCTACACGACGCCTGGTCTGGTCATATCGCGCACGGGCCTGCGCGAGGCGATCGTCCGAAGCTTCAGGCTGGCGGTGACGACTCCGTTTACGAGCCTTCTGATAGTGGGAGTCCCGGCCGCGCTCGAGCTGCTCCCGCTCTGGCTGTCGAGGCAGAGCGCCAGGCTCGCCATGACGCTGGCGCCGGAGGTACTCATCTGGGTGATGCTTCTTTGGGTCGTCGTGATCCTGGTCGCGGCCTACGCGACAGCTGGCGCTGCAACGCGTCTCTTTCTGTTCTCGATCCAGGACGACGAGGACGCGGACGAGGGGAGGGGCGCGTGATGAAGACACCGACTTCGACCGGACACCGCTCGACGCTGCGCCGCGTGGTGGCGGCGTCGCTGACGGTGATACTCGCGACCGCCGTGGGTGCGTGCATCGCCGGATGCGGCCCCAGGGGAGGTTTGTCGGACAGGTACGTCGCCGAGAAGATGGCGTGGCGAGCGCAGAAGCTCCGCCGCGCGATGGTGGAGAACCCGGACGTCGCGACCGAGCAGATGCAGGCGCGGCTGCGCTCCGCCTACGGCGATATCGTGAGGCTCTTCCCGCCGCCCGAGCGCGGCCCGGCATCGCTTACCGACATCGAGCGCGACGTGGCAGTGATATCCGGCATGAGCAGACTGCGGCTCGCCGCGCTCGCGGAGGACTCGGGCGATGCGGACGAAGCGCAAAGGCTCTACACGTCGGTCGTGGACAGCTACTCGTTCAGTCGCAGCATGTCGGTTGAGGCCTCCACCGCGCTCGCGGCCTCGTACGAGGCTGCGGGAATGGTCGAGAGGGCGGCCCGTGTCCTCATGGAGACGGCCGAGAAGTGGGACCCGGCGGAATCTCGCGACGCCCCGCCGGACCTGCGCATACTCCGCGCGCCGATCCTGGCCGCCACGAGCCTGGTTTCCGCAGACCTCGAGGAACGTGGTCCCGCGCTGGACGATGCAAGGGCGTACTATCGCCGCCTGGTCGACGAGTGGGAAGGCACGCCCACGGCGAGGGCGGCACTCGGCGTCATCGCCGAGTCGTACGAACTCGAGAGCCGGTGGGCCGACGCGGCACAGGTCTACGAGCGGTTCGACAGGGACTACTCGACGGCCGAGACCAGGCCCGCGCTCCTTCTCAGGTTGGGGGATCTCTACTCAGGGAGGATGGGTGACGTCTCTCGGGCAGCCGAGTACTACCGGGAGGTCGAGAGGTTGGACCCACAGGGCCTGGAAGGAGCCACCGCTGCCATCGCGCTTGCGAGGTTCGACCTGGCGGCAAGGAGGTATGACGAGGCTCGACAGCGGCTCGAATCGGTCGTGAGCGACTTCCCGGACGAGAACATGCTTGCGGCCACCGCCTCGCAGCTTCTGGCGACGTCCTACGAGGCGCAGGGAAAGCTCGACACGGCCATAGCGCGGTACGGGCGGCTGTCCGCTTCGTATCCCACAACGATGTATGGTCTGGCGGCTCCGCTTCACGTCGCGGAGCTGTACTCCCGCATGGGCGAGGATGCGGCGTCCGCCACGGCGCTCGACAGGGCCGTCGAGCACTACGAGCGCATCATCCGTGACTACGCGGACACACCAGCGGAGATGGCTGCAAGAAGCTATCTGATAGCCGCGAGGACTGAGCTCGAGGACTGGCAGGGTGTGGCGTCGTTGCTTCTCGAGACGGCGCAGCGGCAGCCCGGGGCGCCGGCGTCCGCCGGGATGCTCCTGCAGGCTGCGGACATATACGAGACGCGGCTGGACGACAGGACGGCGGCGGTTGACGTCCTCAAGAAGGTGAACGACATGTACGCAGGAAGCGAGGCTGCCGACGAGGCGCAGCAGCGGCTGGAGCGACTGGCGCAATGAAGCATCGGGCCGTCCGGGGTGAACACGTGCGAGAGCGCAAGAGGATCCTCATAATCGACTCGAGCGAGTCTAACCGCAGAAGGCTGGAGGCCTGTCTGTCGGGGGCGTACGACGTCCGCTCGGTCTCGAGTCCTCCCGAGGCCAGGGTCGTGTCAGATCGCTTTCGTCCCGACATCGTAGTGGAGAACGTGGACGAGCGCTCGGCGGAACAGCCCGTCGGCGACGGGCTGACCGCGTGCGGAAGGATGCTCGGCGCGTGCCCCGCAATGCTCGGAGTCTTCTCGCTGATCGAGCGAGCGGCAAGGTCCGACGCCGGAGTCGTCCTGGTCGGTGAGTGCGGGACCGGCCGGGAGCTTGCGGCGCGGACGATACACGAGCTGAGCGAGCGTCGCGCTGGCCCGTTCGTCTCCCTCGATGCACAGGCCTTTGAGCCGGACCGTCTCGAGGTCGAGCTCCTCGGGGCCGGAGGTGCGGGTTCGGTTGCTGCCGGAGGCGTCCTTGCGCACGCGAACGATGGGACATTGCTCCTTGGCGGTGTGGAATGGACGTCGCCCGAGTTCCAGGACAGGCTGCTTGGCTACCTTCGGACCGGCAGGTTCCGGCGGGCCCAAGGCGGAGGCCACGTGGACGCGGACGCGCGTATCCTGACCACGTCCGAGCGCGGCCTCGACGCCGGCCTCGAGGCAGGGCGGTTCAGAGGGGACCTCTACTACCTGCTGGGAGTCGTCACTGTCGCGCTGCCGCCGCTCAGAGAGCGAGGGGGGGACGTCCTGCAGCTGGCCTGTCATCTTCTCCACCGACACATGGGAGACGGCGGAAGGATCGAGGGGTTCACGAGCGGTGCCGTCTCAGCGATCGCCTCGTACGATTGGCCGGGCAACATCACGGAGATGGAGAACCGCATTCGGAGGGCGGCCATAGTCGCGGAAGGGAGTCGGGTGACGGAAGCCGACCTGGGGCTCGACGGGAGCGCCGACGTTCCCCGGAGGAATCTCAGGCAAGCTCTCGACCGCCTGGCCAGAGAGATGGTCGAGGAGGCGCTCGGCAAGACGCTCGGCAACGTGTCAAGAGCTGCGCGCTCGATCGGCGTGAGCCGGGCGACGATGTATGACATGATCCGCAAACACGGGATCGAGGTGCGGCGGTTCAAGCAGCGGCCGGGGGGAGTGTCGAAGCGCTCGGCGCCGGTGGAAGGAAGTGCCGTTGGCCCCGAACGCGCGCGGCATGGCCCGCAACGCCCGGGCGGCGGTCGTGGAGGCTTGCTTGACACTCCCACCCCCGTGGACCTACAATCCGGGCGGGTCGAAGCACAAGAGTGACTGAAGGTTCCAACGGGACACTGCAAGGAGCCGCGAATGGCGACGAGAACATGTGGTCTGCTCCTCTGCGTGGCCGCTCTGGTGGGGTTCGTCCCCGCCGGGACGTTCGCGCAGGGCCAGGGTGTCGTGGTGGACTCAGCTCCTCCGGGAGCGGTGGTGGAACTCATCGGGCAGTACGTCTACCGCGGCGTGACCCCATGGAAGCTGGACCGAGGGCTCTCCGGCACGTACGAGGTGCATGCGTATAAGGCAGGGTACGACGAGTGGGAGGGGTACGTTCTTTTGTCGGCTGCCCGTCGAGACTCCGTCTTCATCCGACTGACAAGAAAGACACCGCTGGGCGCGGGGCTGCGTTCCGCCATCGTGCCGGGCTGGGGTCAGTTTCACACGGGGCAGAAGGTCAAGGGCACGCTGTTCCTTGCCGCCGAGGTAGGGGCCCTTGCCGGCGTTCTGTGGACGAACGAGAAGCGCGACGATGCACAGAGCGACTACAGCGCGGCGAGGCTTGAGTATCTCGCCGCGGATCAGGTGGACGAGATCGAGAACAAGTACCTGGCAATGAAGAAGGCGTTCGACGAATTGGACCGGTGGCACGAGAAGAGACGGCAGTGGAGCTACGCGGCCGCCGCGATCTGGCTTGCCAACATCCTGGATGCAACGCTGCTCTTCCCGTCGCCGGCACAGGGTGGCGGCTACTCCTCACTGCCGCCCGGCGAGGAGTCCGGGTTCTTTGCTTCGATTGAGCCCGACCGGACGACGGCCGGTCTCGTGGTTCGGTTCTAGGTCGCGGCTAGCGGAGGTCATTCGATGAGACGGAAACGAATACTGGTGCTGCTCGCGGCCGTCCTGCTGCTGACCGCGCTCTCCGGGTGCTTCGACACCCTGACGCAGCCCGAGCGAAGCAATCCGGCCGACCCTCTGAACCCGGACACGTCGTCGGGCGTTCCCCCGAGACCGACTGGCCTAGGTGCCGTGGTGTCGGACAGGAACGTCGTGCTGACCTGGCTCGTGAGCGATGTCTCAAGGGTGGACCACTACAACATCTACAGGTGGGAGGTGGAGGACGCGGCCAACGAGGACTACGAGCTGCTCGATACCTCCGAGGTGATGAGCTTTGAGGACGAGGGCGTCAGGAACGGTCAGGAGTATCGCTACAAGGTGTCCTGCGTGAACAGCCTCGGCCTTGAGGGCAAGCTCTCCGCCGCCAGGAGCGTTACACCGCGGCCCTTCAGCGTGGCCATCGAGCAGGGGCGTCCCAAGACGGGATCGAGGAGCGTGACCCTCACACTGGCCGCGTCGGGGTCTGCCGCTCTCATGCAGGTGTCGAACGATAGCGGCATGTCCGGGGCAGCATGGTTCACCTATCAGACCTCGTACTCGTGGCAGCTCACCAGCGGGGACGGGGAGAAGACAGTGTACGCGAGGTTCAGAGACTCGCAGGACAATGAGTCCGAGGTCGTGAGTGACAGCATTGAGCTGGACACCCAGGCGGTCATTCTGACGCTGACCGAGGACACAGGCGGCACCGTGCAGCATGCGGGTGACGTCATCCACATCTCGCTTGACTCAGGAGAGACCAACGGCACGGCCGAGGCCAGCATCGGAGCGGCGGTCTCCGGGATCACCCTGTACGACGACGGCACGGAGGGCGATGCCGTCTCCGATGACGGTGTGTACGAGAGGGATTACACGGTGAGCTACGGCGTCGAGGTGGTCGACGCGCTCGTGACCGGAGAGTTCACCGACGAGGTTGGCAACGACGCGGAGCCGGAGCAGGCCGACGGCACCGTGACCATATACGAGCCTCCGCGGCCGGTCTCGATGCACGCTCCCGTGATCATCTCCGAACGCAGGATCGCCCTGTCGTGGTCGCGGAACACGGACGCGGACTTTGATGCGTACAGGCTTTACCGGTCGTACACGCCCGGGGTTGACACGTCGACCGACCGCGAGTTGGTAGCCGAGATCCAGGCCGCGTCTCAGACGAGCCACACGGACTCAGGCCTCGACCCCGACTCGACATACTACTACGCCGTCTACGTTGTCGACGAGATTGGGCTCATGGAGATCAGCAACGAGGTCTTCGGGACGACACTCGCCAACGTACCGCCTGACCCGGTGGAGCTCTATTCTCCCTGGGCGCCCGATTCGACCTCGCTCATGATCAGCTGGTCGGAGAGTGACGCTGAGGACTTCCGTCAGTACGAGCTGGTGAGCTGGGAGCAGGATCCCCCGAACCCACCGAACAGCGCGGCCAAGCACGTGCTGGCGCGCCTCAGCTCGCCGGGGGAGACCTTCTACACTCACTCGTCTCTCGTCGAGTCGCTCGTCTACTGGTATCAGGTGGCCGTCGTAGACTCGTTCGGTGCAAGGGCGCTCTCCGACAGCGTCTCCGGAACGCCCAGAGCCAGCGGACCCTAGGCCGACCACCGCCTCGCGGTCGCTCCGCGGTCGCCAGAGGCGCAGACCAGACGACGTGTAACATACCGTTTGACCTACGCAATGCCCCGGCCGCCTCCAGCGACCGGGGCATCTCGTTTCAGCCTCACCCCACCCTCCGTTCCGGCCGCCGGCGCGTGCTGCTGTGGCACGCTGCTGCGGGGCCCCGATACCAACAGCGCCCGGTGGCTGGGCCTGATCTCCCTTGCCGTATTCCGCCCTGTCGTTCCTGTTACTTACTATCTGGCATAGTTTGTGCAATCTAGCGAGTACGGCTCCAATCATGTGACTACCTAGGGAGCCCTCGTAAAAGGGAACCGCGGGGACCGGTAGGCGATAAGAAGCCTCGGTCATTCTGGGTCGGAAGCATTCCCCCACGCACGCCGGCCCAGCGGTCTTCCACCGCAAGGCAACCCCCTACGCACCGGCCTCCGGCCTCGCGGGTCCCAAAAACTCCCATTGTCAAGTGAAGGTGGCCGCATGCCTGTCCTAGCAGCGCGAGCAGGTCTTGCAACGGCGGTTGCCGTGACGGCGGCCGTCGCCGCGATCCTCATTGCAGCTCCGCCATCCTGGGCGGGGCCAGGCGAGCGGTCCGTCACATCGCACATCGTCATCGGATTGGCGCCGAACGCAGGCTTCGAGGTGAGCGTCAACGGCGAGCCTGCGGAGGGGAGTCCCATCGTGTCCAGTGGCCTGGGCATAGCCTCGTTCGACGTCGATGAGGACGGCCTTGCGGCAGGTCCCAGGTCCGTGGTGATCGGCGACCCCGGTGACCTCGTGATCTCGGGACTGTTCGTGGACGGCGTGACGGCCCATTCGGCCGTCGTTCACTGGGTGACCAACCTCCCGGCGAACTCCTCGGTCGAATATGGGGAGACGTCGGAGTACGCGCAGCAAACGGCCGTGGACCCGTTGCTCACCCTGACCCACTCGGTCGAGCTCACCGGTCTGGTGTCCGGAACGACCTACCACATCATGGCCTCGAGCGATGACGGAAAGGGCCACGTGGCGTCATCCGGCGACGACACCTTCGACACGGCCCAGGTCCCGCTCGTAATTGAGGGCGTGATCGTCGATAGCCTCGGGGAGACCTGGGCCGCAGTGAGCTGGAACACCAACCGTTCGGCAGACTCCAGGATCGAGTACGGCACCACGACGGCCTACGGAAGTTTCACCCAACTCGACCCCACTCCAGTGTCGGCGCACCACGTTACGATCGAAGGACTCGCCGCGGGGACGGCCTACCACATTCGCGCTCATTCGGATGACGGGGAGACGGAGGCCGCCGTGTCGGACGATCACGAGCTCCAGACACCCCTACCGACGCTCTCGCTGACGGAGGTCGGCGTCATCGAGATCGGAGACAACCGGGCGACCGTGCTCTGGACGACGGACAGGCCGGCCGACTCACGCGTGGAGTACGGCCTCTCGGCGGAGTACGGAAGTTCGTCGCCTGTCGATTCCTCAATGGTCACCGAACACCAGGTTCCCTTGACGGAGCTCGAGCCCGGCGCCGAGTATCACTACCGCGTGTGGAGTTCCGAGGGAGGCGGTGCGGTCGCGTCGGGCGACCAGACCTTCTCGACCTCGCAGGCCGAACTCGTGATGACGGACCTGAGCGTCGGCCCCATCGGACAGACGTGGGCGGTGATTAGGTGGGTCACCGACCGCCCCGCGGTGACGTTCGTAGCGTACGGCGAGACCGATGCGTACGGTCTGTTCGAGAGTCCAGGTGACGCGTTTGTCACAGAGCATTCCGCGACACTCTCGGGTCTTGCAGAGGGCACGCTGTATCACTTCAGTGCGGTCTCGTTCGACAGCGACCAGCAGACGTCGTCACCAGACTCCACGTTCGTCACAATGGAGGGCAGCGTCACCGGGCCGCCCCAGCTCGATGGCGTCGTTTGCGACGCCCTGTCCACTACGTCCGTGGTCGTGCGCTGGACTACCGACAGGCCGGCCACGTCTCACGTCCGCTACGGTACCGGCGGCGTGCTTGACTGCGAGACGCTTGCCGACACCAGTCGGGTCACCGAACATAGCGTCCTCGTCTGGCCGATCGTGCCCAGGGTCGAATACTCGTTCGTCGCGATAAGCTCGTGCGGGTGCGATACGGCGGAGTGTTACCCGTTGAGCTTCGCTACGGCGCCGCCTCAGACCCAGAGTTCCACGATCAGGCCCGTCGATATCATCAAGATCATCGTGATTCCGGACGATGGGTCGTCCGCCATTGTGACGTGGGCCAGCGACCGGCCATGCTCATCCTGGGTCGACTACGGACGGGATGCCACGTACGGGTCGACCGCGGCCGGAGCGCCGTTGGGCGAGGCGACCTATCAGACCTACCTTACGGGACTCGAGCCTGAGACCCTCTACCACCTGCGGGTGACCGGATGGGATGAGCCCGGTGGCGAGGTGGTTGGCGAGGACGTCGTTTTCGAGACCGCGCATCCGCCGGACCAGGAGGCCCCGGAACGTCCCACCGGTGTGTCCTGTTCTCTTTGTGACGGAGGGGTCGAGCTTCGATGGGACGCCAACGATGAACCAGACCTGGCGGGCTACAACGTCTACAGAGTGCGCAGCAGGGTGGGCTCGATAGACTGGTCGAGGGCCGTGCTGCTCAACACGGCGCCGGTGCCCGAGTCGCGCTTCGTGGACTCCTCCGTCGAACCGGAGGCTGCCTATGTCTACGCGGTGACGGCCGTGGACGATTCCGGGAACGAGAGCGTCCACTCCGAGAACGCCGGGATAGACACGGGACCCGTCGCCCCCGGAGGCTTGCGGCTCTCGGCGTACCCGAACCCGGTCCGCGATGACGCCAAGTTCGTGTTCACGCTCCCGCCTGACGTCTCGTCGGCGAGGCTCAGGATCCTGTCGGTGTCCGGCCGCGTGGTCATGGAGGCGAGCCCTTCCCTCCGGTCGACAGGCGAGCAGACGCTCTCCTGGAACGCGCGCGACCCGTCGGGCTGGCCCGTCGGAGAAGGCGTATACCTGTGCGAACTAGTAGCTGGAGACTCCGTCGTTCGCACGAAGCTTACGGTGCTGCGTTAGGTCCTCCGCATTGTGGCGTCCGCTCGCTCTTGCCGCGCAATGACCGGCGCCGACACCGCTCCCACGTTCTGTCATGGACATTCATACGAGCCCAAGGCCACTCTCGCGGTGTCTCTTGACCGCGTCGAGGGTGGTCGATATAATCCGCCCGTCACGGGTCGAAACATGGCCCGATCCAGGCTGGCGCTTTCTACATGTTGGGAGCGACAAGATATGAAGATCGCAGTGGGCATTGCAGCGCTGGCGGTGGTTGCACTGGCGGCCTCCACCGCATCGGCGAGCTTCACGACCGAGGTCATCTTCTCCGGTGACGGATGGTACCTCTCTGACGCCGGGGCGAAGCCGGCAGGCGGGTACGGGCTGTTCGAGGAGCTGACCACGTTCTACACGGTCGAGTCCGACATGCCGGCGGGTTCGCATAACCTTTACTTCGCTCCGGACATCTCGCTCGTGTACCGAGTGGAGCCTCCGGGCGGCATTCCGTCACCGATGCGCTATGTGACGCTCGACGCCTCCGGTATCGACTTCGACGGACAGCAGGTGGCGTGGAGCGCGATCGGTCTGACGTGGGCTCCGGGGTACGGAGTCTCGCTGGGCGAGTACACGGTGCCCGCGATCGATCCGGGCGCCGTCGTCGGCGATCACGCGTGGGATCTTGACGGTGGTGGCGCCGACTTCACGGCGAGCGTGTTCGCCGCGAAGGGTGCCGCCGGCGTGTTCGCGCCGACGCCGTTCAGGGCCGACTTCGCCATGCACAGGTCACTCACGTGGCTCTCGGGACAGGAACTTGGCATCTGGTTGGGCGGGGGCCTCTCGCCACTCATGGGCGGGCTTCCGCTGGACGGGATGAGCGCCGCCATCGACGGATTCGCGCCGGGACTGGCGGATTGGGACCCGGGGTACTACAACATCAGCTACCAGGGCTCGATGACCCTCAAGGCCTGCGCGGAGCCGGTTCCTGAGCCATCGACCATTCTGCTGCTGTCCGGCGGGCTGGCCGCGGTGGTGGCCGGCAGAAGGCGCCGGAAGGCCTAAGCGCTGGTCTGCAAGTAGATTAGGGAGTATCCGGAAGACGGCCTCCTTGTGGGGCCGTCTCTCTTTGCTCTGGTGACGCAGAACTTAGGGCTTGTCAAGAGTCACCGCGAATGGTACCATTAGAAGTGTAGTAGGTGATACCCGGGCACAGCTACAGGGGCGGTTCACTCGGAGGTGCAGCTATGAAGCTTCTTGTTCTGGTGGCAACAGCGGCTCTGATGATGGGTCTGGCGGCTCCGGCTGGCGCGACGCTGCTCGCGGACATGTTCGGGGTGTCGCTCTCGGTTGGCGCGACGGGGGCGTTCAACAACTCGTGGACACCCATCAGTGCCACGGCAGATTATCTGGTCGACGACAACTTCAGTCTCCACTTCATGAGGGCCCCGTACGGCGGTGAGCTGTTCGACATCGAGGCGATCTACTTCGATGACGATGCGGACAACGCCTATCTGGCCGTCGTAGGTTCGTTCCCCGTGCCGACGGGAACGGAGTTTCTCGGAACGACGGTCGCTGCCGGGGACTTGGGCATAGACCTCGGGTACGGTGCGAGAGACCTCGGTGTGGACATCGACGGTGCGACCGGTCTCGTGGAGGACACGGACCCCGGCGACTGGTTCCAGAGCAGCAACCTCTTCATTGCCGAGGTGGGGCCGACGAACTGCGCCGGTGGTGTGGCGCTCGGATACGCTTCGCTCGACTTCTACGACTACGGACTCGTCGAGCGGGGATACGGGACCTACGTGTTCGAAGTGACGATCGACCGTGACCTTCTGGGTTCGCCGACCGCGGGCGACTACATCGGATTCGACTGGACCATGGGATGCAGGAACGACGTCATCCACCTCGACGGAGACTTCGACAACGACACGCCGCCCGTGCCTGAGCCAGGCACCCTTCTTCTCCTGGGGAGCGGCATCCTGGGCGCCGTCGGGTTCGTGCGGAGGCGCAGGCGCTAGGCGTCCGCCCCAAAGATGGTGCGCGAGGGAACAGGAGCGTATACGGGCCGGGGTTCGTCTCCCGGCCCGTTCGTTTGATGGGGACGTCTCGACCGGTTCTGTGCGCGGGCGCACCGCCCTTGCAAGCGCGGCGCGGGCATTATACATTCTGTCGCATGAAGGTCCTCTTTCTGTCCGACAACTTCCCGCCCGAGACCAACGCGCCGGCGGTGCGCACGTTCCAGCACACGCGAGTGTGGTCCGAGCGGGGGCACGACGTGACGGTCGTGACGTGCGCGCCGAACTTCCCGACAGGCAGAGTCCACGAGGGGTACCGGAACGTCCCGTACTCAGTGGAGAATGTCTCCGGAGTGCGCGTCGTGAGGGTGTGGTCCTACATGGCGCCGAACGCCGGGACGCTGAGGCGATCGCTCGATTTCCTGAGCTTCATTGTGGGTGCCGTGCCGGCCTCTCTCATGCAGAGAAGGCCGGACGTCGTCGTGGGGACGTCGCCCCAGCTGTTCACCGCTCTCGGGGCGTGGGTCGTGGCACGCGCCTTCCGGGTCCCCTGCGTCTTCGAGCTGCGGGACCTCTGGCCCGAGTCGATCGTGGCCGTCGGGGCCGTTCGCGAGGGTGTTGTCGTGCGGGCCGTCTCACGACTGGCACACTTCCTCTACCTGCACGTCGACCACATAGTGTCGGTGACGGAGTCGTTCGCGTCGATCCTCGGCGAACGAGGCATCCCGGAGGCGAAGATCTCCGTCGTGCGCAACGGAGTCGACCTCGAGGAGTTCGCTCCCTCTCCGCCCGACCCCGAGATACGAGCGCTGGCCGGGGCGGGGGAGAGCGACATGCTGATCACCTATCTGGGTACGGTCGGCATGGCGCACGGCCTCAGACACGTGCTCGACGCCGCGGCACTCGAGGAAGGAACTGGCGTGAGGTTCCTGATCGTCGGGGATGGCGCCGAGAAGGCAGCTCTGCAGAAGGAGGCCGCAAGACGCGGATTGACGGCGGTCACGTTCATGGAAGCGCAGCCGAGAGACCGCGTTCCGGCGATACTCGCTTCGAGCGACGCCGTGATGGTGCATCTTCGCGACGACCCGCTCTTTGACTCAGTGATACCCTCGAAGATCTTCGAGGCCATGGCCGTGGCGAGACCGATCATCCTGGGAGTGAGGGGTGAGAGCGCCAGGCTTGTGGAGAGCGCAGGTTCGGGAGTGACGGTCGAACCGGAGGATCCGGCGGACCTTCTGAGAGCGGTGGAGCGGCTGCGAAACGACCCTGAGCTGCGGCGCAGGCTGGGCGAGAACGGCCGCCGCGCGGCTGAGAAGGAGTTCTGCCGCAAGGCGGCCGCAGACAGGATGCTCGATGTGCTGAAGCGCGTGGCCGGAGTGGCCTGACCTGACCGCGTCGATGTGATTCCATGGCCTGCGGGACGCGCCCTGGAAGGACATCGGTCCGCCGGTCCATCAGGAGACGCCGTTCGCCACGCTACTCGTCATTCCAGCCCTGCCTGTCCAGGAGCTGCTCCTCGGGAACGTCGCGGGCGACCCTCGCGGGAACGCCGATCATGACTTTGCCGGGAGGCGCATCCACGGTCAACACAGCGCCGGCTGCTACCACGGCATCCGCCCCAACGGTCCTGCCGGGAAGTATCGTCGCTCCGGCGCCCACGCGTCCGCCGCGCCTGACGGTTACCCCCTTGAAGTGCTTGAAGCGCTCCTCGGTGCGACCGATGTAGTTGTCGTTGGACGTCGACACACCCGGCGCGATGAAGACGCGGTCCTCGAGCGTCGAGTAGGCCGTGATGTAGCACTCGCTCTCGAGCTTGCAGTATCTGCCGATGGAGCACTTGTTCTCCACCGTGACGCCCCTGCCGATGATCGTGTGGTGCCCAACGGTCACGTTCTCCCTCACGGAGGCCAGGTCCGCCACCAGCGTGTGGTGGCCCAGCTCGCAGCCCGCGTAGACCACGGCGTTGGCGCCTATGAGGCATCCCGCGCCGATCACGGCCGGAGCCACTGACGACCCGTCGGTTGTCGCAGATATGGCTGCCTTCATCGGTAGCTTCCCGACGACCGCCCCGTCGTCCACCCTGACCCCGTCGCCCACGACGGTGCCGTCGTGTATGACCACGCAGTTGCCTATCGCGCAGTTCTCCCCGAGCGTCACACCCTTGCCGATCACCGAGAACCTGCCCAACGTCGTGCCCCGACCGAGCGAAGCCGTCTCGTGCACGTACCTCTCCATCGGATCTTCCTTTCAGTGCCTGAACCGTTGAACCCGTCAGGTGGGGACCGGCCGGCCGCTCTACTCGAGCGAGACCGGAACGCCGCCGGAGCGCAGCGAACGCTGCGCTGCATCGAGGACCCGCACGACCCTCATCCCGTCGCGTCCGTCGGAGCGGGGCGTGGAGCGCGTCTGGACGCACTCCACGAAGTGGTCGCACTCGAGCCGGAGCGGCTCGACCATCTTGAGGACCGGTACGGTGACCTCTCCGAAACGGAGCGTGGGAGCATCAGCGTAGTTGGCGAACTGCCCGTTGTGCGCTACTCCCTTGTCGTAGATCCTTATCTTCTCGGCGGTCTGCATGTCGTCGAAGACCACCATCTTCTTGCTGCCGACGAGCGTGGTGCGCCTGATCTTGTGCGGATCGAGCCAGGAGACGTGTACCTGGGCGAGCTTGTTGCCCGGGAAGAGCATCCACAGGAAGGCCACGTCCTCTACGCCCGGCTGGATGTACGCGGCACCGCGGGCCGCCACCTCGATCGGCTCCTCGCCCAACAGGTACAGTATGATAGACACATCGTGCGGCGCGAAGCTCCACAGAGCGTTCTCGTCGCTCCGGATCCTGCCCAGATTGACCCTCTCGGAGTAGAGGTAGTAGGGGTCGCCGATCTCGCCGCTATCCAGGAGTTCCTTCATTGCGTTCACGGCCGGGTGGTACTCCAGGAGGTGGCCAACCATGAGAATGCGGCCCTCGCGGTCGGCCATCTCGACGAGCTTCTGAGCATTGGCGAGCGAGAGCGTCATCGGCTTCTCGACGAAGACGTCCTTGCCTGCCATGATGGCTCTGGACGCGAGGTCGAAGTGCGTCACCGCGGGAGTCGCCACCACCACGGCATCTACGTCCGGTGAGTCCAGCACCTGTTGAGGATCGGCGCAGGCTTCCACGCCCCTGAAGCCGTTGAGCGTCAGCTTGCAGCGGTCTTGATCCGTGTCGCAGCACATCACAAGTTCGGCGTTGCGCATATGAGCCAAGTTCCTGAGGAGGTTGCGGCCCCAGGCGCCGGCGCCAATGAGTGCTAGTCTGGTCACTGCCCCCACCCTTCCTCTGCTCTGTTTGACCGGACATGCTGCGGGGGGTCCGGTAGCGCTGCGGTGTCGCGAGATGCCTTCGGATCGGGTGCTCGGACAGAAGTCCGAGCGAGTCTAGTGGGTCTGTGGGCATCCCGCAACTCCCAATGGAATGCAAAATGCGTACCAGAGGTCGCGAGGTCCTGGGAGGCCCACTCTCTCGGCCTTGACGCGGGGGTCGGGCCGGTCTAGACTGTCGGTTATTCCCGGTTCACCCGCACCCAGACGGAGTCGACCAGTGCCGGCCGACACGGCCCGACGGTCGCCTCTTCCCCAAGGGAGGTCACGGATTGGACAAGACTGAGCTGATGTTCAAGGAGCTGACGGAGGCCAACGGAATATCCGGGTTCGAGGACGAGGTCGCCGATCTCATGGCGTCCTACGTCAAGGACGTCGCGGAGGTGCGGTACGACAACCTCGGCAGCCTGGTCGCGGAGAAGAAGGGCAAGAGCGCGAGCCCCCGCGTCATGATAGCCGGCCACATGGACGAGATCGGCTTCATGGTGAAGAACGTCACCAAGGAGGGCTTCATCAAGTTCCTGCCGATAGGCGGGTGGTGGGGCCACGTGGCCCTCTCGCAGCGAGTGCTCGTGAAGACGCGCAAGGGTCAGTTCGTGGGCGTGATAGGTTCGAAGGCGCCTCACATCCTCAAGGCTGAGGAGCGCACCAAAGTGCTGGAGGTCGCCGATATGTACATAGACGTCGGCGCTAGCGACAAGTTCGACGTCAAGAAGACGCTCGGCGTCCGTCCAGGCGACCCCATCGTGCCCATCTCGGAGTTCGTCATCCTTGGCAACAAGAAGACCTACGCCGCCAAGGCGTGGGACGACCGCATCGGCGTCGCGGCGGTGATCGACGTGCTGCACAAGGTGGGCAAGAGCCACCCGAACACGCTGTTCGGCGTCGGGACGGTCCAGGAGGAGGTCGGCCTTCGGGGCGCCAGGACCAGCGCGAGCCTCGTCGACCCTGACGTGGCCTTCGCCATCGATGTCACGATCGCCACGGATACCCCCGGGTGCGACGGGGCGGGGGAGAATCTCGGCTCCGGTGTGGGCATCATGATACTTGACGGCAGCGCGATACCGAGCCGCCGGCTGCGCGACTTCGTCATAGAAGTGGCCGAGAAGGAGAAGATCCCGTTCGTGCTGACTGCGCTGGCCAGAGGCGGCACGGACAGCGGGACCATACAGTTCAACAAGATCGGAGTGCCCTGCCTTACGTTCGTCGTCCCGACCCGGTACATTCACGGGCACGTCGGCGTGATCCACAGGAAGGACTACGACAGCCTCGTCAAGCTGCTGACCTCGGTGGTCAAGAAGCTGGACGCGAAGACGGTGGCCACGTTCACACGCGGCTAGCGAGCGGTCTGGTACCTGACCCCGGACGTAGCTCGCCGGGCAAGCACAACCTGCCGGGATGCGCCTGGTCCCGGCAGGTCCGCAGTCGGATGGTGTCAGTCGGAGGAGTGTCACCGTGGCCTTCATTCAAGAGGTCTTCGGGCGCAGCAAGGCCCTCATAGGTGTCGTGCATCTGCTGCCGCTTCCGGGAAGCCCGCTCTGGGGTGGCGACATGGGCGCCGTGACCTCTCGGGCGCTCGAGGACGCGGTGGCTCTCAGCGACGCGGGGTTCGACGGGATCATACTCGAGAACTTCGGCGACATCCCGTTTTCGCGCGGCTTCGCCGGAAGGGGCGCCGTCGCGGCGCTCGCTGCGGTCGGGATGAGGGTCGCCGGGTCGGTCGAGGTGCCGCTGGGTGTCAACGTCCTCCGGAACGACGCACTGTCGGCCGTGGCCGTGGCGGCGGCCATCGGCGCGGCCTACATCAGGGTGAACGTGCACGTCGGTGCGGCGGTGTGCGACCAGGGGATCGTGCAGGGGGAGGCCATGGAGACGATGCGCGCCGTGCGTGACGTCGCTCCCGGGCTCCGCGTGGTCGCAGACGTCGATGTCAAGCATGGCTCGTCACTGAGTCGCAGAGGTATCGAGGAGGAGGCGCGAGACGCGGTGGAGCGAGGTCTTGCGTCCGCTCTCATCGTCACCGGCGCCGCGACGGGGTCGCCAGTCGATGTCGAAGACCTGAGGGCCGTGTCCGGTGCCGTTCCCGGCACCTCGGTGCTGGCCGGAAGCGGCGTGACCGTTGACTCGCTTGTGAGAGTCCTGGCCGCCTCGGACGGGATCATCGTCGGAAGCCACGTGATGAGAGACGGAAAGGCGGGGGGAGCGGTCGATGTGGAGCGGGCGTCCGCGCTCGCGTCCATCTTCAGGAGCGAGGCCGGCCGTTGAGCGAGCGAACCGAAAGGGCGGCATCGAGGCAGCCCGGGACGACATCGTCCTGGAGGCCCGTGGTCTGCTGGAGCGTGTTCCTCCTGGCGCTCTGGATGATCCTCACACGAAGCTTCGATCCCCAGGAACTCGTCGTCGGGACCGTCGCGTCCGTGCTCGTCGCGCTGCTGGTGCGTCGGGTCGCGGCCCAACTCATCGTCTGCGGCTCGAGCTGGCCGAGGCGGACCACGTTCCTCTTCGCATACGTGCCGTATCTCTTGTGGAGCATCGTGAGGGCGAACATCGACGTGGCCCTGCGTGTTGTGAACCCGCGCCTGCCGATCCGGCCCGGCATTGTCCGCGTGAAGACCAGGCTGAAGAGCCCGCTCGGACGACTGCTCCTGACGAGTTCCATCACGCTCACGCCCGGCACTCTGACCGTCGACATCGACGGCGACGACCTCTTCATCCACTGGATCGACGTCGAGGGCGCGGACACCGAGGACATCTCCCGCCGGATAGTCGGGGGGTTCGAGCGGTATCTGGAGGTGATCTTTGGCTAGCCCGCTCATAGCGGTCGCCGCCGTCTTCGGAATGGCCGCCGTGATCCTGTCGATGTTGAGGATGTTCCGCGGCCCGACCGCTACCGACAGGGCCGTCGCGCTTGATGTGGTGACCCTCGTGCTGATGCCGGCCATGGTCGGCATCGCCGTGTTCACGGGCCGAGCAATATACATAGACGTCGCGCTGGTCTACGGGCTCCTTTCGTTTCTGGGCGTGATGTCGCTCGCGCGGTATCTCGACAGAGGGCTGTAGATACATGACGGTTCTTGAGACCATAGGCGGTGTCGTGGCGCTGGCCGGTTCGGTGTTCCTGTTCCTGGGAGCGCTTGGGATCGTGCGGATGCCCGACCTCTACAACCGCATGCAGGCGGGCACCAAGGCGACGACCCTCGGGTGCCTGCTGACGCTCACGGGTCTCGGGATGTACGAGCCGTCGTGGCTTCCCAAGATCCTGCTCCTGGCGCTCTTCGTCCTGCTCACGAACCCCATTTCCTCACACGCGCTCGCGCGAGCTGCCCACAGGGCAGGCGTTCCACTCGCGGAGCAGTCGGTCGTCGATGCCCTGGCCGAGAGGGACGGTGGCGGTTCAGTCGCGGGCGAGATCGACGAGGAGGAACTGTGATAGCGGCCGACGTCATCCTCTGCGTTCTCACGCTCGCGGCGGCCGTGGCGGCGGTCGTCGTGCGCGGGCTCCTGTCGGCCATCATTCTCGTGGGCGTCGTGAGCCTCTTCGCGTCGTATCTCTTCCTCAGGATGGGCGCCCCCGACGTCGCGATGACCGAGGCCGCCATCGGCTCGGCCCTCAGCACGGTGATCTTCCTTGTCGCGCTCCGACGAACGCGGAGGAAGTCATGATCGGACGCGTCGTCACAGTCGCGGTGCTGGTGGGTCTCGCGGTCGTGTCGTGGCAGATCGTTGCCGGCGGGACGCCGGCCGAGCTCGGGGACGTCAGCCGCCACTACGTTGAGCGCGGGGTAATCGAGAACCGCGCGTCGAATCTGGTGACATCGGTCGTGGTGAACTATCGCGGGCTCGACACGCTCGGCGAGGTCGCGGTCCTCTTCCTGTCGGTGAGCGGCGTAGCGTTCGTTCTGCGCAGGTTCCACGGTGAGCCGAGCGCGCCTCCGACCCCGTCGAGCGAGATCGTGCGGACGGGAGCGCGGCTGCTCGTTGGCCCGATGCTGCTCTTCGGCATCTACATCTTCGTTCACGGTCACCTGACGCCCGGTGGAGGTTTTCAGGGAGGGGCCGTGATCGCCTCGGCCGTTCTCCTGCTCTTGTTGGCCGAGCGTGACAGGCCGCTGCCGCACGCGTTCCTCTCGTGGCTCGAGTCGACATCGGGAGCGGGGTTCGTGATCGTGGGTCTGGTCGGGCTTGCCGTCGTGGGCTCGTTCCTGGCCAACAGGGGAGTGGCCGGTCTCGGGGAGTGGAACCGCCTGTTCTCCGCCGGCGTGATCCCCATCGTCTACACGCTGACCGGCCTCAAGGTAGGTTCTGAACTTGCGACGCTCCTGGACATCATGATGCGCGGTGAGAGGAAGGAGGGCGGCCGATGACTCCGGGCACGGTCTACCTCGCCAGCGGCATGGCGCTCATCGTGATAGGCATCGCGTGTGCCGTACTGAAGAGGAACCTCCTCAGGATGGTGCTCGGATTCGCAATACTCGACACCGGGGTCCATCTCTTCATCGCTGCCATGGGGTATCTACCCGGTCGCACGGCGCCCATCGCCGACGAGGCGAACATGTTCAGCGATGCGGTGACGATGACCCTCGACTCCACGCGTTTCGTCGATCCGGTGCCGCAGGCGCTCGTGCTCACGGCCATCGTCATCGGTGTCGGCGTCACGGCTCTCATGCTGGCGTACGTCGTCAGGCTCCACGCGCGCGAGGGGACGCTCGATGTCGGAGCGTTCAGGAGGCTCAAGTGGTGAGTCCTGTCCTCTTCGTGGCGCTGCCGTTGGCTGTTGCCTTCCTTCTGCCCCTGCTGGCCTCTGGGTCGCGCGGCGGCGGCAGGGCCGCGAGAGTCGCCCAGGCGGCCGTGCTCGCCGCCGTGCTCGGTGGAGTGGCGGTCCTGGTCCCGCCTCTGCTGCGCGGCGGCGGACCGATCGAGGTGACCACAGGCGGGTGGCCTCCACCCCTCGGCATCAATCTCCGCTTCGGGCTCGCGGAGGCGGCACTCCTGGCCCTGGCGGCGGCGACGGCGCTGGGCGCGGCGGTGCGCGGCATGTTCGCGGGTCGGACAGCCGACAGGGCCCCTATTCTCGAACTGCTCATGTTCGTGGGTGCGGCCGGCCTCATCATGACCCGCGACGTGTTCAACACGTTCGTCTTCCTCGAGATCGCGTCGATCTCCACGTACGCGCTGGCCGCAGCCGGACGCGAGCGCTCCGGCCTCGAGGCGGGCTTCAAGTACATGTTCCTGGGCGCGATCTCCTCGGCCCTCATGCTCGTCGCCATCGCCGTCCTCTACAGGTTCACCGGTACCCTGAACATCGACGGGATGGCCGAGGCGCTCGCGGCGTTCCCGCCGCCGGCGCTCGCGGCGCCCGCGCTCCACGTCGCCCTGGCGTTCCTTCTGGTGGCGTTCGTCGTCGAACTCAAGCTCTTCCCGCTGAACGGCCCGGCGCTCGACATGTACGCGGGGGTGGAGCCCGGCGTGATGGCGCTCGTGGGCGGGACGACGGTGATAGCCGTCACGTTCGCCTTCTGGAAGGTGCTCCCGTTCTTCGGCGGCGCGCTGTGGTCCACGGTCGTGATGGCCGTCGGGGCGGCGAGCTTCCTCGTGAGCAACATGCTCGCCACGCGACAGGACAGCGTCCGGCGGATGCTCGGCTACTCGACCTCGGCGCAGGTCGGTCTCATCGTGATGCTCCTGCCGCCCGTCCTGAGACACGAGGTGGGGCCGCAGGTCCCGGTCATCCTCCTGGCGAGCCACGCGCTCGGCAAGACCGGGCTTCTGTGGCTGGTCGCCCGGCACGGCGGCGAGCGCCTGGAAGACTGGCGTGGCGCGTTCGCGGCCGCTCCGCTAGCGCGTTTCTCGCTCACGATACTCGTGCTCACGGTGGCGTGCCTGCCTCCGTTCCCCGGGTTCTGGGGCAAGTGGCACGCGCTCGGGTCGCTCTCGGGGTCCGGTCACGGCTGGCTCGTGGCCGCGGTCCTGATAGGTTCGTTCTTCGAATTCGTCTACATGTTCGGATGGCTGCGACGGGTGCACGCGAACGCCGACGCGGGAGAGCCGGTCGGCGGCGACGCCGGCGGGCCGGTCGTCTTCGCGCACGTCTTCGCCGCGGCTTCGGTCATCGTCGGTCTTCTCATGATGCGAGGTCAGGCGGTCGCCCCGGCGGGGCCGGTGTGGCTTCTCTCCGGAGCGGGGCTCGCTCTGCTCGCGCTCCGGGGGCTTCCGGCTCGCGCGCGGGATGCCCTCGTCCTGCTTGCCGTCATCTGTGCGGGCTGGATGCTCTCGAGTTCGGGCGCCCTTTCGCTCGGAGATCTCCGCGGGCTGTTCACCGCGCTCATTCTTCTCGGAGGCACTCTCGCCGCGCTGTCGTCGTATGCGGTTACGGCGCCGGGCAGATCGTACCAGGGGTTGTTCCTGGTCCTGATGGCCTCGCTCATCCTGCTGGTTCGGGCCGAGTCGCTTCTTCTCTTCTTCCTGGCGTGGGAGGCGATGACCTGGACGTCGTACCTCCTCGTGGCAGGGGGACGACGCGGAGCGCGGGCCGCGTACTCGTACATGCTCTTCTCCGGAGCCGCCGGGTTCCTGGTCATGGGTGGGCTGATGGTCGCGATAGCCGGAGGCGCCAACTCGATCCAGGCCGTGTCAATGCTGGCTGGGCCCGCCGCGGTGTGGACGGCCGTGCTGCTGGGAGTCGGCTTCGCCATCAAGGCCGCGTCGGCAGGCGCTCACATCTGGGCGCCTGGAGCGTACGCGGAGTCTCCCGACGTCTTCTCGTCGTTCATGTCGGGCGTGCTATCGAAGATGCCGCTCTTCGGCCTGATCGTCTTCGCCGCGCGTCTTCTGGCGGGTCCCGGGGTTCCTCACATCTGGGGCATCGCGCCGGCGTACGTGCTCGCCTGGGTCGGAGCGATCACCGCTTTCGGCATGACGCTGCTCGCGGCACTCCAGGAGGACGCGAAGCGCCTGCTCGCGTACTCGTCGGTCGGGCAGATAGGCTACGCGGTCGTGGGGTTTGCCCTCTTCACGCCGCTCGGCTGGACCGCAGCGCTCTACCATGTGGTGAACCACTTCCTCATCAAGATGCTTCTCTTCCTGGCGATAGCGGGGGTCGTGCACCGGACCGGCACCAGCGACATGCATCGCATGGGCGGGCTGATAAAGAAGATGCCGGCGTCCTACATCGCCGTGTTGGTGGGCATCATTGCGCTCTCGGGCGTGCCTCCGCTCTCGGGGTTCGCGGGCAAGTGGTTGCTCTACACGGCGCTGATGGAGAAGGGGTGGTATTTCGTCGCGGGGCTTTCGATGTTCGCCTCCGTGATCGCGTTCCTGTACCTCTTCAGGCTCATACATTCGATCTTCCTGGGTCAGCTCAAGCCCGAGCATAGAGACGTGCGCGAGGCGCCGCTTCCGATCATCACCGCGCAGGCCCTTCTCGTGCTGGCGATCATGGGCGTGTCGGCCTTCCCGCAGACGATCCTCAGGCCGGTGGCCCGCGTCGTCGAAGCCGCCCTGGGCTCGCCCGGCGTTCTGCTGGCCGCGGACGGCTCACTCGGGGTCGCGTTCGGGTATCTGAACGCATTCGCCGTCATGGCGCTCGTGATGGTCCTCTTCGCTCTCTTCTTCGCATTCCTGCTGTTCCTGGGGCCCAGGACCAGGAAGGTGAAGCAACTCGACATCGTCTACTCGGCCGAGCTGCCCCCGGGGCCCGAGGAGATACACCACGCTTACGATTTCTACAGGCCATACAAGAGGGCGTTCTCACCGCTGCTGTCGGTCTCGGCCGGCCGCGGATGGGGCCGGGCCGCTGCCTGGGCCGGCAAGGCGGCCGAGGTGGGGCGGCGAATGTACACGGGTGACGGCCAGGCCTACCTGGTCTACGCGTTGGCGTTCGCGGTGCTGCTGGC
>CAZLTC010000001.1:107257-112022 GCA_964562405.1 uncultured bacterium
GGCGTGGGGCTGTACCTCCTCATTCCTATCGTAGCCGGCGTTCCGGGTCTGTCCGGTTTCTCGTTCTCGGGAGACCTTCTGCTGGTCCTCTACTTCATGTTCTTCGGTTGCCTCGGGATGGCGCTCGGCGCCGGGGAGAGCGGCCACCCGCACGCGGTCCTTGCGGTGTCGAGGGGCCTCTCTCAGATGTCCTCGTACGAGCTGCCGTTCTCTCTCGCGGTGATCGCGCTCGCGGCGCAAGCGGGCACCTTCTCGATCGCGGGCATCGTCGAGGCTCAGAGCGGGGGTGTGGGGCACTGGTTCCTCTTCGCGAACCCGTTTGCTGCGGTGGCGGGCATCCTGGCGTTCCTCGGTATGCAGATGTACTCGCCGTTCGACATCGTGCTCGCGCCGCAGGAGATTCCCATAGGGCCGCCAACCGAGTACAACTCGACGTTCATGTCACTCATGATGTCGGGCCGCGCGATCTTCGGCGTCGCGAAGTGCCTTCTCTACATGGACCTGTTTCTCGGCGGGGCGAGCAACGTGCCGGAGGCAATGGTCAAGGTCTTCCTGCTCTACCTGTGGCCGGTCTTCGTCGGCGCGGTGTTCCCGCGCTTCAGGGCGGAGCAATCGGTCAGGTTCTTCCTGAAGTGGCCGACCATCGCCGGCGTCCTGGGCATCGTGACGGGCATCGTGATGAGGACCGGGAGGACGGGATGAGTGACGAGAGGACGAAGAGGGAAGATGGACCGCCCGTAGGCCCGGTCATGGGCCCGTACGAGCCGGTCGAGGCGCCTCCGCGCCGGGAGATCGACCCGTACTGCTATCTCGGCGCGACCGAGGCGCCCCAGCCGCTCGAGTACCGAGAGGCGTTTGCGAAGATCAAGAACTGGTGCCGCGCCAACTCGCTGTGGATCATGGCCTACGGCACGGGCTGCGGGGCGATCGAGCTGCGTCCCCTCATGACGAGCCGGTTCGACATCGCGCGGTTCGGGATGGCGCCGAGGCCGACGCCCCGCCAGTCGAACGTTCTCGTCATCGGGGGCTACCTGTCGCTCAAGACGCTCAAGCGCGTGATCCGAGCGTACGAACAGATGCCGTCGCCCAAGTGGGTCGTGGCGCTCGGTTCGTGCACGATAAACGGCGGCATGTACTGGGACTCCTACTACACGATCAACCGGCTCGACCTCTATCTTTCGGTCGACGTCTACGTGTCCGGTTGCATGCCGAGGCCCGAGGCGGTGATCGCGGGGTTCCAGAGCCTCATGGACAAGATCAAGCGCGGCGAGGCCAACGGGTGGAACGAGTACCTCGAGAACCTGGCCGAGTACAAAGAGAATCAGAAGCGGGCGATACGCGACTGGAACATGCCGGACTACAACTGGTAGGCAGCGACCGCGACCGGCGGACGGAGCCGCCCGGAGGCGACCACTCCGGCGACTCACGGGAGATGATGTGGCCGACGACATCCTGAAGGAGCTTGAGAGCAGGTTCGAGCTCTTGAACGCAGAGACCAAACGCCCTGACCTGCGGGCGGCATCCGTCCGGCCCGGCTCGGTCCGCGAGGCCCTGGTCTGGCTGAGACGTGAGAGCAGTCACATGCAGCTCTCGCTGATCTCGGCGGTCGATTGGCTCGAAGAGGGCGAGTTCGAGGTCGTGTGGCTCATCACGGATCCGGGCGCCTGCACGACGCTCATGCTCACGTGCAGGGTTCCGCGCGAGGCGCCGTCTCTTCCCACCGTCCATGACCTGTGGCCGCAGGCGGTCACCTACGAGCAGGAACTCTGCGAGATGTTCGGCATCGCCTTCGACGGGAGCCCCAGGCAGGGCGTGCCGTTCATACTCGAAGGATGGAGCGACGTCCCGCCGATGAGGCGCGACTTCGACACGGCCGCGTACTCGCTCGAGCACTACGGTGGCAGGCCGGGCCGCACGCACATCGACGCCAGGAAGTTCGTCGGCGAGAAGAGCGGTGAGAAGGGCTACTCGAATGAGTGATCGCGAACTGACCCGGCCGCCGGGCAGTGAGGCGGGCGACCCCACCAAGGAGGTCCACCTCTGGTTCGGCCCTCAGCACCCGGGCGTGACCGGCAACATGTCGGTCGAGGCGTGGCTTTCGGGCGACACGATCCTCCGAGGCATCACGCACGTCGGATACCTGCATCGGGGCTTCGAGAAGCTGATGGAGCGGCGGACCTTCATACAGTCGTTCCCGATCGTGTGCCGCATCTGCGTCCCGGAGCCAGACACGAACGAGTGGCTGCTGGCGTCCGGTGTCGAGGAGCTGTCAGGGCTCGCCGCGCAGGTGCCGGAGCGCGCCAGGTGGCTTCGGACGCTCACGCTCGAGATGTCCCGGCTGGGGGCGACACTGATGGTGTTGGGTGGTCACGTGGGCTCGATGGGGCTCGGGCCGGTGCCGCAGTGGATGATGACGCTGCGTGACTTCGTTCTGGACAGCTTCGAGGAGCTCTCAGGACATCGCATCTACCACATGTACATCGTCTACGGCGGCGTCAGGCGGGGCGTGCCGGAAGGCTTCGAGCTCAGACTCGAGAAGACCCTTCAGGCCATCGAGGAGCGTCTTCCGTGGATAGACCGCCTCATGTTCGACTCGGCCGTGTTCAGGAAGCGCGCGATCGGTGTCGGCTACGTGCCTCCCGAGTGGGCCGACGAGATGGCCATAACGGGACCCGTCCTACGCGCGATGGGCGTCGCCCGCGACCTGCGCAAGGACAGGCCCTACGAGATGTACGACAGGCTGGAGTTCGATGTCGTGACCGAGACTGGCTCCGACATCTACACGCGCGCTCTCGTGAGACGGCGTGAGATACGGCAGTCTGTCGACCTCATACGGCAGATGCTCGAGGTGATGCCGAAGGAAGGGCCGGTCAGCGCTCCCGTGCCGAACTTCATGAACTGGCGCGTCGCGAAGGGAATGACCTACGTGAGAGCGGAGGCAAGCCGCGGCGAGATGGGCTACTTCGTCGTGACCGACGGCTCCGACCGTCTGCGCCGCGTCAACGTGCGCGGTCCGTCGTATGTCAACGGCGTCAGCCTGTTGGAGAGGCTCCTTCCGGGGACCAACATCTCCGACCTCGCGCCGCTCATGGTCTCGCTCCAGACCTGCCCTCCCGAGATAGAAAGGTAGGAGGATGAGCCTCAAGCACGTCATATCCCCCTTCTCCGCCTGGGTGAGGGCCTTCACCAAGCCATACACCGTCCCGAAGGCCAGGACGATGAGGCCCGGCGCGTCCCGCTACCGCGGGTGGCACGTGAACGATACGGACAAGTGCGTCGGCTGCGGCACGTGCGCGAGCATCTGCCAGAACCAGGCCATCGACCTGGTGGAGGTCGACCCGGTCGAGACGGGAGACTCCGGCCTCCGGCCGCGTGTCGACTACGGCCGCTGCTGCTGGTGTGCCCTGTGCGTCGACGTGTGTCCGTCGGGCTCGCTCGGCATGTCGAACGAGTACGTGTGGGTCGACGACGACCCCGACGTCTTCCGCTTCACTCCGGGCGTCGACGGCAAGCCGTGGGGCACGAGCGAGAAGGGCTGGAGGCAAGACGGCGATGAGTTCTCCGTCTTCGATCCCCAGCGCGTGCCGATGCCGATGCTGCCCTCGGAGGAGCGCGTCTCGAGCTGGGCCGAGGTCGTCCTTGGATACGCGGAGGATGAGGCGCGCAGGGAGGCCTCGCGCTGCGTCCAGTGTGGCATCTGCGTGGCCGCCTGCCCGGCGCACATGCACATACCCGACTACGTTGCGGCCATCCGGGACGGGGACTATGCGGGTGCGGTGCGCGTCATATACGACAACAACCCCATGCCCGAGATGTGCGGCATGGTCTGCACGCGCAAGTGCGAGAGCGTGTGCAGCGTGGGCCTGCAGGGTGAGCCGATCGCGATCCGCTGGCTCAAGAGGTTCGCGACGGAGCGGTTCGACGACCTGCACTCGGTCATCGACACGGAGGCGGGCGACGTGGGGAAGGGGTACTCGGTAGCGGTCGTGGGGGGCGGTCCCTCCGGGTTCACGGTCGCCCACTATCTCGCCCTCCGCGGGTTCGACGTGACAGTATATGAGCGGCTTCCGAAGCTGGGCGGAGCCACCTACTCGGGCATCCCACGGTATCGCTTCCCGATGCCCTCTCTCGACAAGCAGATCGCGCTCCTGGGCGAACTGGGAGTGAGGACGGTCACCGGCCACGAGGTCGGAGAGGAGGAGTTCGCCAGACTCCGCGAGGACAACCTGGCCGTCTTCGTGGGAACAGGGCTCATGAAGCCCTACTACCTCAACGTCCACGGCGAGCATCTCCCGGGCGTCATCTATGCGCTCGACCTGCTCCGCGACGTCAATCTGGGAACGACCGTGAACGTCGGGCGTCGGGTAGTGGTGATCGGCGGCGGGAACGTCGCCGTCGACGCAGCGCGAGTGAGCAGGAGGCTTGGCGCGGAGGTTACGATAGCGTACAGACGGAGGCGGGAGGACATGCCCGCCGACAACGAGGAGATAGAGGATGCCGAGGCCGAGGGTGTGGAGATAGTCACTCAGAGCATCCCGCTGGAGGTCAAGGCGACCCCGGACGGAAGGCTGAACCTGATCTGGGGCCCGGCCGCGATGCTGCCCGCCGAACCCGGCAAGCGTCCCAGGCCCCAGCTCATCGAAGGCGTCAGGAATGAGATGGTCGTCGACCGGGTCATCGTCGCAATCGGTCAGGGTCCCGACCTCACGTGGATGGGAGACGGGCCGGCCGGAGCGATCTCGGAGGAGAGAGGCTGGGTGAAGGT
>CAZLTC010000001.1:112122-114224 GCA_964562405.1 uncultured bacterium
CAGTCCGAGCCGCACGTCGGGCACATGCGCGTCGCGGTGGTGTCCGACCTGTTCAGGAGGTATCTCCGGTTCAAGGGCTACGACGTCACTCTCGTGATCAACTTCACGGACATCGACGACAAGATCATCGAGAAGGCAAGGGAAGAAGGGGTGGGGTATCTCGAGATAGCTCAGCGGAACATAGACAAGTTCATGAGGTTCCTCGAGTTCCTGGGCGCCGAGGAGGCAGATTACTACCCGAGAGCGACACATCATATAGATGAGATAGTCGCGATCGTCCAGAGGCTGGTCGACAGAGGCCTGGCGTACGAGTCGGGCGGGGACGTCTACTTCGAGGTCAAGTCGTGGCCCGGGTACGGGAAGCTCTCGAAGCGGAACATAGACGACCTTCTGGCCGGCGCGAGCGAGCGTGTCGACATAGACGACAAAAAGCGCAACCCCGAGGACTTCTGCCTGTGGAAGGCGGCGAAGGAAGGAGAGCCAGCCTGGAAGAGCCCGTGGGGCATGGGGCGGCCGGGTTGGCACATCGAGTGCTCGGCGATGTCCATGAAATACCTGGGTGAGCACTTCGACATCCACGGTGGAGGGACGGAGCTGATCTTCCCGCATCACGAGAACGAGATCGCGCAGTCCGAGGCGGCCACCGGCAAGCCGTACGTGAACCACTGGGTGCATCACGGGCTCGTGAACCTGGTGGGGGAGAAGATGTCCAAGTCGACCGGTCACTTCAAGACGATGGAGGAGATAGCCCGCAAGTTCTCCCCCGACGTCGTTCGTTTCTACCTGCTCTCGACGCACTACAGGACACAGATCGAGTTCTCCGACGAGCGCCTCGCTGAGGCGGCGTCATCAATAGAGAGGTTTGACAACCTCTTCCGCACGCTCGCACGCCAGGTCGGTCCGGAGGGCGAGGGCGAGACGGACTCGTCCCCATCTAAGGGCATGCAGGAAGCCCGAACGAGATTCATTGAGGCAATGGACGACGACCTGAATACGGCTCAGGCCATAGGATGCCTGTTCGACGCCGTGCGCGTTCTGAACCAGGAGATCGAGTGCGGAGCCGCCCCGGCAGTTCTCAGGGCCGACAGGGCCGCGCTTCGGGAACTCCTTGACGTGCTTGGCCTTCTGACCACGCTCAAGGGCGTGGAGGAGGTCCCTGAGGACGTCCTGGAGCTGGTCCGTGCCAGGTCGGAGGCGAGGGCGGCCAAGGAGTGGGCCCGTGCCGACGAGCTGCGCGGCCGGATCGAGGAGGCGGGATACACCGTCGAGGACACTCCGGACGGGCCGGTGGCGCGGCCGGCGAGGTGATGGCGCCGGCGCGCAGAAGGGCGCTCGGGCGGCAGGTTTTGGGTTGACATTCCCCGGTTCGATGAGTAAACTCTCAAGTTTGCGGCTGGGAATTCCGAGAGGAAACCCCTGTCTTGGGGGTGTTCCGTGGGGCCTGAGCTGGCGTAGCTCAACGGTAGAGCGCCTCACTTGTAATGAGGGGGTTGGGGGTTCGATTCCTCTCGCCAGCTCCAGAAAGGCCCGGGGCGGGCAGGCCCACGAGCATGGGCGATCCCGAGCCGGCGCGGTACAGGACGGGGGGGTTCCCGAGCGGTCAAAGGGAACAGACTGTAAATCTGTCGGCGAAGCCTTCGGAGGTTCGAATCCTCCCCCCCCCACCACCCCGGGGCCGCCCGCCTGACGAGTGATATTCGCGGGAATAGCTCAGTTGGCTAGAGCATCAGCCTTCCAAGCTGAGGGTCGCGGGTTCGAGTCCCGTTTCCCGCTCCAGAAAGTTGGACGCCACACGCAGCTTTGCCTTGACGGCGGGCGGACGGGTTAGTATACTCAGCGTTCGTCTATTTTGAGGCCTGCGCGGGCGTCAGGCGCCTTCGTACATGTGCGTGCGCCCACGTAGCTCAGTTGGCAGAGCGCATCCTTGGTAAGGATGAGGTCACCGGTTCAATCCCGGTCGTGGGCTCCACAAAGCGCTGCCGGGTGGCGACGCGGTAGCAGAGACACTGCTGGTCTTCGGAGTACAAAGGACTCCTTTCGAGGGGGAGAGAGATGGCGAAGCAGAAGTTTGAGAGGAATAAGCCGCACGTCAACGTGGGTAC
>CAZLTC010000002.1:0-10445 GCA_964562405.1 uncultured bacterium
TGACGACGCCAGGGGGCCGCGGTTCCCGCGAGTGGGCCATCAACAAGGCGAAGATCGGCCTCGTGGAGGCCGGTGCCGTGGCCGCGAACGGCGCGGTCACCGTCGTCGCGAAGCGCGCCGCGAACCGCGAGAGGCCGGACGCGGGAGACCGCGAGAGCTTCCCTTCCGGCCATGCCTCCGGGGCCGGGGTACTGGCGGCGCTGGCCTCCCGCAATCTCGAACAGACGCCGATTCCCCGGTCCGTCAACCTTGGGCTCAGAGTGGGTCTGGACGCTCTCGTGGCGGCGACGGGATGGGCCAGGGTGGAGGCGGGCAGGCACTATCCGACGGACGTTCTTGTCGGCGCCGCGCTGGGTCACTTCGTGGGCGCGTTCGTGAGCGAGGCCTTCCTGCGGCCCGACGGACCAGTTCGACTCTCGGTCGAGATCGGGATGGTCGGAGACGGTAGCCGCGCGAGCGTCTCCTGGGTTTTCTGACGGGACGACCGATTGAGAACGGGCGGGTCGTCCTCAGATGGCTCTGCGGCTCCGTTTCGCAAGCCACCTGGCCAGGCTCGCCATCCGCTTGTAAGTCCACGCTCTGAAAGGCAGGGACGGTCCCTCGAACTCGCGCGACACCTCGCGCATGAGCTCCGGTATCGGAAGGCCCTGCGGGCATCTCTCCACGCAGACCCCGCACTGCTTGCACAGAGAGGCCATCGAAGATTCGCCGCCGGCGCCTCCCAGGAATAGCACGTAGTGCATCGCGGCCTTCTTGTCTCCGAAGGCACGGCGCGCGTTGTAGAAGCCAAGACACGAGGGTATGGCGACGCCGGCGGGGCAGGGGAGGCAGTACTGGCACCCGGTGCAGTCTGCCTTCATCAGGCGCCTGTAGGCATCGGCCGCCCTCCGGACCAGCTGCAGCTCCGCATCCGTCAGCGAGTTGGGCGTCGCCTCACCGGCGATGCGCAGGTTCTCCTCGATGTGCGCCTCGTCGTTCATCCCTGAGAGTACGACGCACACCTCGGGCCGGTTCCAGATCCATCGGAGCGCCCACTCTGCGGGTGACCTGCGCACCGGAGCCCCATCCCACACGGCCTGCACCTCGCGGGGAGGAACTCGTCCGAGCATGCCCCCCCGGAGGCCCTCCATCACGATGACGCCCAGGCCCCTGGCCGCAGCGTACTCGAGGCCCTCGGTTCCCGCCTGCAGTTTCTCATCGAGGAAGTTGTACTGGATCTGACAGAACTGCCAGTTCCATGCGTCCACGATCTCCTTGAAGTCCGGAAGCGCTCCGTGGAACGAGAAGCCGGCGTTCACGACGCGACCGTCCGACCTGGCCGCCTCGAGGAACTCGAGCACGCCGAGGTCCCGGAGCTTCCTCCAACTCCCGCCGTTCAGAGCGTGGAGCAGGTAGTAGTCTATGTGGTCCGTCTGCAGCCGTCCAAGCTGCTCGCCGAGTATGCGGTCCATGTCCTCGCGCGTGCTCGTCTGCCACGGCGGGAGCTTGGTCGCCAGCTTCACCTTCTCGCGATAGCCGGATGATAGCGCGCGGCCCACGAAGGCCTCACTCGTGCCCATGTGATAGGGAACCGCGGTGTCCACGTAGTTGATGCCGCTGTCGATGGCGCCGCGGATCTGCCGCGTGGCCCTGGGTTCGTCTATGCGTCCCGCCTTCTGAGGCAGCCGCATGCATCCGAACCCCAATATCGACAGCGCGTCGCCGGTGCTTCCCATGGTGCGATAGAGCATTGCCCGCCTCTCTCTGCGCGTGGCGCCGTCCATGTGTTCATCGGGTCAGCGCGCGCCGGTCATGCGCGCATCCCACCCATGATACCGCAACATGACTCCCGCCCGGACCGTCGAATGCTTCTTCTCGCAGCCCCGGTGCCGTCGTCCATCTGACCGCGGCTTCGGCACTTGACACGCCTTCACCGACGGGAGAACATGCGTCGCTATGGACGTACCTTCGGGCATGAGCGAGCGAACCCCACCCAAGAGCGTGGCCATAGCCCTCGGAAGCGGCGCGGCCCTGGGCTGGGCCCACATCGGCGTGCTCAACGCGCTGACAGAGGCCGGCGTGCGGCCGGACTTCGTTGCCGGAACGAGCATAGGCGCGCTGGTGGGCGCAGCGTACGCGAGTGGCCGGCTAGCCTCACTCGAAGCGGTCGCGCGCGAGCTGGACTGGCGGGGCGTCGTTTCGCTCTTCGACGTTGGGTTCTCCAGGTCCGGCCTCATAGACGGGAGGAGGATAGCCGATTCGATCCGGCAGCAACTCGAGCCGGGCAGGATCGAGGACCTTCCCATTCCGTTCTGCGCCGTGTCGACGGACCTCCACAGGGGCGCCCAGGTGCTCATCCGCGAGGGCGACGTCGTCGAGGCCGTAAGGGCCAGCATATCCATCAGCGGCATGTTCACGCCCGTGAGAAGAGACGGCATGCTGCTCGTCGACGGCGGGCTTGTGAACCCCGTCCCCGTGGATGTGGCGCGCAGCATGGGCGCCGACTACGTGATCGCCGTCGATCTCACTCACGAAATGCCCGGCAGGCGGCGACGGGCGGGAGGCGCGTCAGAGAACCTGGAGGAGAACGGCCCAGGCGGGCGGTCTTCGAGCGACCGTGCGGGATCTGCGAGCGTCAGGGAGAAGATCATGTCGCTCGAAGCCCTCGGCATGGCGCACATCAAGCACTGGTTCATCAGGGAATCGATGCCGAATATCTTCGAGGTCCTGATGGTCTCGATGAATGTCATGGAGAGACAAATAACCGAGCTGCACATGCAGACGGAGCCACCGGATCTGCTCATCCGACCCAAGCTGGGTCACCTTGGGTTCATGGACTTCCACAAGGCCGAGGAGGCGATCCTCGAAGGCTACAGGGCCGCGAGGTCCGCCCTCGAGCCGCGAAGGTAACCTGACGGATCTCCAGGGGGCGCACGAGTAGGTGAAGCGGGCGGAACGTCCGGGAACGGAGGATGAGCGTGATGCGAGGATCGCGAGCGAGCGCGGGACTGCTGCTGGCTACCGCCGTCGTCGTAGCTGCGGCACTGGCGTGCAGCGCCCAGGTACCCGAGCGCATGAACTACCAGGTGATGCTGACGGACGGAGCAGACCAGCCGATCGCCGGTCAGACGGTCTCGGTGGTCTTTCGGATCTACGACCAGGAATCGGGAGGCACGGTCCTGTGGACTGAACCGCAGACCGTGACGACCAACTCGATCGGGGTCGCTTCCGTCATCCTCGGGAGCGTAAGCGCCCTGGACATAGACTTTGCCGGTCCCCGATGGCTCGAGGTGGAGGTCGAGGGTGAGATCCTGGCGCCCCGCCGCGAACTCGTGGCGTCGCCCTACGCGCGACAGGCGCAGAACTCAGCCAATCTCGGGGGAGAGCCGGCGGCGAGCTACGCGCTCTCGGGACCGTTGAGCGCGCCAGGAACGATCAACGATTCGGGGAATCCGGTCGACTGGACCGAACTCAAGAACGTGCCCGCCGGGTTCGCGGACGGCACGGACGACACTGGCGCCGGCGCGGGCGACGGCTACTCGCTCGATGCCTCGGACGGCGACCCGGTGGACGTGGTCTACGTTGAGGGGACAGGGAACGTCCTCGTGAACGGCACGACTCCCTGGGCCGCGGCCATGGAGGTCACCGCGGACCGCGACTCGATGGGAGTCTACGTGTTCTCCAACAACAGCGACGCCACCGCCGTAGCACTTGTTGCGGTCTCCGACTCCACGACCGGGCTGGTCGGCAACAGCTATGAGAGCGCCCAGAGCTACACCGTTCCGCTGAACCCGGCCGGCGTCGGCGGGATAGGCAGTGGCCCCGCGGACGGCGGCTTCTTCGGCGCGAACGGGAGCGGTGACGGCATAGAGTGCAGAAGCGCTGGGCTGGGGTCCGCTCTCCACGCAGAGGGAGGTTTGGGGTACTCTGGGCACTTCCTCGATGGCGCTGGCGTGTCCATCGAGCGAGCCGGCGGCATACCCGTGCTGTACGTCGACAACACATCCACGACCGGATGGGGGGACGCGGCTCGCTTCTACTCGGAGTCGGGGGTCGCGAGCAATACGTGGACCATCTACTCCGAGTGCTACGAGGGCAACACCGCCCGCTTCGAGAAGAACACCGACGACAACGAGTACGCCGTGACCATATACGGGGCCAACGCGTCGGCGGAGGGCCTCTACGTCGGCGGCTCGATCTTCACCACGGCGCCCGCTGCGCGCGGGGTCGAGACCTCGCGCGGCGAGGAGGCGGTCTTCGGTGTCACTTCCGCCGATGTTTCCGTCATTGCTTCGGGCACCGGCGTGCTTTCCGGCGGCGCGGCGCGCGTGGAGTTCGACAGGCTCTTCGCGGAGTCCGTCTCAGGCGACGCCGACCTCAGGGTCACGGTCACGCCCATCGGCGCCTGGAGCGCGCTCTATATCGAGCGGATCGACGACGGCGGTTTCGACATCAAGTCCGGAGCCGGAGAGAAGAACGTCGAGTTCCACTGGATGGCCGTGGGCAGGGCCAAGGGGTACCAGGAGAGGCCGCGAGTCAGCATGCCGGATCCGGCGGCTGATGAGGCGATCGCCAGGGAGAAGGCGGAGTCCCTTGCCGCGCAGCGGGCCTCGTTGCCCACCCGGCAGGGCGGTAGCGGCACAGTGACGATCGAGCGGTAGCTCTCACCTTGCGGGAACGAAGACCCGCCCGGCCTGAGAAGGTCGGGCGGGTTCTATTGATGCGTCGGCGGTGGAACCTCGGGCCGGTGTCGGACCGAGGCTATCGGAACATCGCCTTGATCGCGCTCCAGCTGGCTTCCTCTGCCGGCGTGTAGTAGACGTCCTCTATCTCCTCGATGACGACCGAGGTGTTGTCCACGATCCAGAGAGTCCTTCCAGGGGTCGGTCTGTTGACCGGGCCGACCGCGACTCCGACCCTGTAGTGGTCGTTGAGGTACCACTGGTAGACGGAGTTGCACTCGAGGTCCATGACCGTCATGTAGGCCCATCCCAGCCCGGCGCTGTACAGGTACCCGGTGGAGGGATCGAAGTCCAGCGCGCCGTTCCCGGTGCCCCACGGCGGAACGTACTGCTGCACCATGTTGAAGTCCGTGTCGCACTTGACGAAGCCGCCGTCGCTGCTAAGCCAGAAGTAGGTGCCGTCGAACGTGATGCCGTAGGGTCTGTCCACGATGGCACTGACGTCGTACTCGTGCAGGAAGGTGCCGTCGAGCGTGAAGGACCGGACGTAGTCCTCGTACGGAGGAACTCCTCTGTCCGCACGCGTGATGTAGAACGTCCCGGAGCGCAGGTCCTTCGACGGGACGAAGCAGATTCCGTTGCCATGGTAGTACGTGAATGGATGCCCCACTGACTCGGATATCTTGAAGAGCAGAGTGGCATCGCCGCCGGTCGTGATCGAGTACACGCTCCCCTCGTAGTTGTCTACGTGGTAGATGACGTCACCACCGAGCCCGCCGGAGACGAAGTCGATCCCGGCCGGGTAGGGGCCAGGGGGAGTGAAGGTGCCAAGGGCCTGGGTCGATGCCGCGCACACGGTGGCTGCGGCGGCCAGGACGAGCAACAGCGAGCGACTGCGAATCGATCCCTCTCTTATCATGTGCTTCCTCCATGGTGCGACGCCAAGTGGCGTCCCTCTTGTGGGGGAGACAGCGTGCCTCCATTTTACCATCCGGGCGGACTCGCGAGCAATCAGTCAGCATGTCGCTGCGCGGAGAGGGGAACGGGCTGCCGGGAACTTGGTCCGCCTCCGGGGTGCAGGAGCGCGCTCCACAGACGCGAGATCGTCGAAACGATAGAGCGGAGCGCTTACGCGCTCCGCTCTTCTTCTTACGGACAAGCAGCCGGGAGCCAACTCTAACTAGGACGTACCCTGGTCGAGCCAGGACCTCCTCAGCTACTTGGTCTTCTTGGTCTTCTTCGTCTTCTTGGTAGCGGGCTTTGCGGCCTTAGCCTTAGCCTTCTTCATGAGCCTCTCCTCGCGGCGGCTCATCACGAACCGCCTGAGAGCGTGGATCCTGCAATGTGGTCGCCAAGTGGCGCCCACCCCATTCCGGCGACTGCACCTCCGGCAGCCACCTCGCTCCCACAGACCCAAACCAGACCGGCTGCTGAGAGAACCCGGCGTACGAGACGACGCGAGTTCTGTACGAGCGGCAATGTTAGTTCCAGCCACCAGGAATGCAAGCTGTTTCTTGACGGGGAAGGGGGTATTCACCTCCGTCCGGGGAGACCTCCCAGGCCCATTCGGAGTTCGCGCCAGGGGCGCTCTGATGGCCCCGAGCGCGCCTTGACAAGAGGCCTCGAACCCCTTAAGGTGGGAGTGCAAGCCTGCGCTGCAATCCGACCATTCAGACCGTCTCTTCCGGGTCCCGCGGGAGCAGTCCCGGGGGGGGCGATTGGTGAGGGGTAGGAATGTCTGATGAACAGGGCGTGATATTCACGCGAAGAGCATCCGGTCTCGTTCGAGAGCAGTCCTGCTTCGACCTCTTCGTCGTAGCGAGTCCCGCCGCTTCATCGTCCTATCCTGCTAGGTGCCAACTGCCGTCGACCAGCACGCTGTCAGACCGTCGCTTACGGTCCTGGCTGGCCTCATCGCCTTTCTTCCGATCACGCTGCGCATCGCTCCTTCCACGTCCACCACTGGGCCGTTGGGAGGACTCCGCGCAGTCGTGAGCCGCATCCCGGTGTTGACGGGCGCACAACTGGGCGGCCGGGCGCAACACGTGAATGTCGGGACTCCTTGCCGAGGAGCATTGCCAATGCATGAAGCGCGACAGATGGTGGAGCTTCGTCATCGGCTGCACCGCATGGCTGAGCCGTCAGGTGGAGAGCTGCGCACATCCGCGTTCCTGAAGAAGGCGCTCGAGGCCCTGAGACCTGATGTGTTGCTCGAGGGGGTCGGGGGAGAAGGTCTGGTGGCCTTGTACGATGGGCGGACTGGAGCCGGCCCTCGTATTCTCATCCGGTGCGAGCTTGACGCCGTGCCAATCCCCGAGGGCACCGGCGCATCGTGCGTCTCGGAGGCCTGCGGTTTCTCACACAAGTGCGGGCACGACGGCCACATGGCCATCGTGGCGGGACTGGCGGCTGCGCTGCACGATCGTCCCACCGCGCGAGGCTCCGTGGTGCTGCTCTTCCAGCCGGCCGAGGAGACCGGCGCCGGGGCGAAGCTCGTGCTGGAGGACCCGGTGTTCGCCGACTTCAGGCCCGATGCAGCCTTCGCTCTTCACAACGTGCCGGGCTTTCCAATGGGGACGGTCATCCTGCGCGATGGCGTGTTCGCGTCCACTGCGAGAAGTCTGCGCGTTGACCTCGAGGGCAGGACGTCCCACGCGGCCGAGCCGGAACGCGGTCTGAGCCCCACGGCCGCTCTCGCGGAGATCCTGAATGTTTGGCCCGGGGCGCCGGAGGCGGTCGCTTCGGGGGATGAACCGGCCATGGTCACGGTCGTGCACGCGAAGCTCGGGGAGCCCGCGCTGGGCACGTCGCCAGGCGTTGCGACGGTCATCGCAACGCTCCGCGCGCAGGATGAAGGCGTGATGAGCAGGCTGTCCCGTCACTGCGAGGACGTGGCTCTTGGCGCCGCCGCGGCCCACGGCCTGCGAGCGACAACCCAGTGGGTCGAGGAGTTCCCCCTCACCGTCTGCGACCCCTCCGCGAACTCGGTCGTGGAACAGGCCGCGCTGGATGCCGGTCTACCGGTGACGCGCCTCCCGGGGCCGTTCGCATGGACTGAGGATTTCGGTCGATTCACGGCGTCCTTCGGAGGAGCGATGTTCGGGCTCGGCGCGGGTGAGAGCACGGCCCCACTGCATCACCCTGACTATGCGTTCCCGGACGAACTGATACCGCTCGGAGCGGACCTCTTGCGGCGCGTTGTGAAGCTGGCTACGTCATCTCAGCCGGCCTGAGCCACCGCGCGCTTGGAAGTTCGGTCAGGGCAGAACACCCCAGGAACTGGAGGAAGAGTGGACACCGGGACGACCATCTTGCTGGACTCTTCCGCTCTCAGGAAGAACCTGCGGTTCCTGCGCGAGGCGATAGGGCCGAACACGGTCTTCTCTTCCGTGATCAAGGGCAACGCCTACGGTCATGGCATAGAGACGTTCGTTCCGATGGCCGAGTCGTGTGGGGTCAGGCACTTCTCAGTGTTCTCGGCAGGCGAGGCTCTGCGGGCGGTCAAGGCGAGCGGCGAAGAGAGCCGCGTCCTCATCATGGGGTTCATAGCCGACGACGAGATCGAGTGGGCCGTGGAGAACGGCGTGTCATTCTACGTGTTCGAGCTGGACCGTCTGGCGGCGGCGGAGAGCGCCGCCCGCGCCGTGGGGAAGGCAGCCAGGGTTCACCTCGAACTTGAGACGGGCATGCACAGAACCGGGCTTGAGCAACCACAGCTCGACGAGGCCATCGATGCTGTGCTGGCGAGTCGCGGCCGACTCGAGGTCGAGGGCGTATGCACGCACCTCGCGGGCGCGGAGAGTATAGGCAACCACGTGAGGATCGAGGAGCAGCTTGCGCGGTTCGGGCAGCTCTGCGGACGGCTGCGCGAACGCGGAGTGGAAACGGGACTGCGACATGTGGCCTCGTCGGCCGCGCTGCTGACGTACCCGGAGACTGTGATGGACATGGTTCGGTGCGGCATCGCTCAGTACGGGTTCTGGCCGAGCACCGAGGTGCGCATGCACCACATTCTGGGTGGCAGGAGCGAGTCGGGGGCGCCCCGGCGTGACCCGCTGAGGCGCGTCATCACGTGGAGAAGCCGCATCATGAGCCTCAAGGACGTCGATCCGGGCTGTTTCATAGGCTATGGCACGTCGTACCAGGCGACGCGACGTCACCGCATCGCGGCCGTCCCGACGGGGTACTTCACGGGGTTCCCGAGAGACTTGAGCAACAAGGGGCACATGCTCGTCCGTGGGCGCAGGGCGATGGTGGTGGGACGCGTGAACATGAGCATGACGCTGATAGACGTCACTCACATACCCGGCGTTCAGAGAGGCGACGAGGTCGTGGTCATAGGTACGCAGGGGAGGAGCACCATAAGCGTCGCCTCGTTCAGCGACATGGCCGACGTGATGAACTACGAGGCGCTCGTGAGGTTGCCCTCCGAGATCCCTCGCAGCGTCGTCTGATCAGATGCGTACGCCCCACGTCAATCGAGGAGGACAGATGTCGGGTGGAGATTCTACGATTCGGGCAACCGATTCGCTGCAGGTGAAGCGGATCGACTCATACAACGAGCTTCCTGAGTGGCTCTCCAGGGAGGCGCTGGGGCGCTTCCTGCACGAGAGCCTAAAACCATACGAGGATCCCTACCCGGTCGTACTTGACGGTCTCGACTACGCCTTGGGCGATGACCCCTGCAGGGGAGGATTCGTGCTGCTGGCCCACGGGGACGGTGCTCTCCTGGGTGCGGTCGTGATGCTGCGAACGGGAATGCGTGGGTACGTGCCCGAGAACCTGCTGCTATTCATCGCCGTCGAACCTGCGTCGAGGGGTGGAGGCATAGGTGGGACGCTGATCGCGCGCGTCTTCGAGGAGTGCGAGGGACAAGTCAAGCTGCACGTCGAGCACGACAATCCCGCGCGGCGCCTGTACGAACGAAGCGGCTTCAAGTCGAAGTACCTGGAGATGAGGTGGGACAGTGAATAGGATCACGGTGGATCTGGACGCGCTCCAGCACAACCTGAACGTCGTGCGAGGCTGGGTCGCGGATCACGGTGCCACACTGACGATCGTTACGAAGGCACTGTGTGGCCAAAGGGAGATGCTGGAAGCTCTCAGGGACCTCGGTGTGGAGTCGATGTCGGACTCCCGCCTGGACAACCTCGAGGTCATCAAGAAGGTCGCCCCGGACGTGGAGACCTGGTACCTGAGACCTCCTCACAGCTCTGCCCTGGACGACGTGGTGCGGCTGTCCGACGTTTCGCTGAACACCGAGCTCGAGATAATCAGGGAACTCAACGAAGAGGCGCGCCGGCAGGACACGATCCATCGCGTCGTTGTCATGATTGAGCTTGGTGACCTGCGCGAGGGCATTCTTCCCGGCAGGTTGCTGCAGACGTACAGGAAGGTCTTCGAGCTTCCGAACATAGTCGTCATCGGGATAGGGGCGAACCTGGGGTGTCTCGGCGGCGTCGTTCCATCGGTCGACCAGTTCATGCAGCTGGCGCTCTACCGCGAGCTCCTGGAGCTCAAGTTCGAGCGGAAACTGTCGTTGATATCCGCGGGGTCGAGTTCGTCTCTTCCTCTGCTTGTCGACGGCGCCATGCCGAAGCAGATCAACCACTTCCGGATCGGCGAGTCGCTGTTCCTCGGCACTGACCTCATTCACGGCGGCGTGCTCGAGGGACTCAGGGGTGATGCGGTCAGACTGGAGGCCGAGATCGTGGAGATCAAGGAGAAGGGCATGGTCCCGATGGGCGAGACGACCGAAATGACGCCCTTCCAGCCCATCGACGG
>CAZLTC010000002.1:10545-62468 GCA_964562405.1 uncultured bacterium
CGCAGCGGGTCCGGTGAGTTGTATCTCTTGCCAAAGATGCGATATCGTGCTATAATATGATGAATGGAGCGCCCCGGGCTCAGTTGTCCGGGGTGCATACGATGTGCGGGATGAAGGAATCAGACGCCGTCTGCCGGAGGTCACTTCCGGACAGCGCGGTGGAGCAGGGGCGACGCCTCCACAGGGCCCGGCGGCGTGCTCCGATGATACGTGGCGGCGGTGCCGCCGAAGGAGCGCGTAATGGCCAGATGGCCCAAGCTTCTGGTTGTGTGTATCGCTGTTCTGCTCGTGACGGCCGCTGTGGCCGGGGCGGCCCAGCGGGTCGTTCTAGCGGAGATGTTCGGCGGTACGTGGTGAGGTTACTGCCCGGACGCCCGTGCGGCGCTCCAAGAACTGCAGGCAGACCTCGGTACCGACCAGTTGGCGATCATCTACTGGCATCTCGGTGATTCCTACACCATTCCCTATGGCAATACTCGTGACGCCCTGTACAACGTGACGGGCGTGCCCACGGTGGAGTTCGACGGCGTGTACGAGCAGGTCGGGACCAGCGCGGCCGCGTACCAGGCATACACAAACGCCCGTCTTGCGGTGCCTACCCCGGTGGAGATCGAATCCAAGGGCATAGTCACTCAGGCCGGCGGATGGATCGAGGCCAAATTCAAGGCCGTCGATACCGTGCCGTACGACTCCATGACCGCGCGATTCGTGGTCATCGAGGAGACCAGCCACGAATATCCCTGGACGGCGCGCGAGGTGGCGTCTCCGGCCGCGATCACGCTCTCGGCCGCCGGCGACTCGGTGGTAGTGACGCGCAACTTCAACGTCGCCTGGACCGTGCAGGGCGACCTCAACGTGGTGGTCTTCCTCGAAGAGGCATCACCGTTCGAGGTCATAAACGCGCAGATAATGCCGCCGGCATACAACCCGCGCCTCGCTTCGCCGGACCATGCGAAGGACATCGACTACGCCGGAACCGCTACCTACAACGCGACGCTCACCAACACGGGCGCCGTGCCTGACACGATCACCGTCAGCTTCAGTCAGGACATCCTGCCCGACGGCATCGGACCTACGGACTGGGAGAGCGCCTACCGCGAGGCGGGTGGAAGCTGGATGACCACCCCTTCCGACTTCGTGCTCGACCCGGACGAGCAGATCGACCTTGAGGTGCGCCTGGTCGACAACGTCGGGACCACGAAGGGCATGGCTCTGACAACGCTGACGGCCGTCAGCGGCGGCAACGCCGAGGCAACGGACGTCTCGTCCTTCGCGACGTTCGTCGACCAGGTACCGATACTGCTGGTCGACGACGATGAGGGCGCGACAAGCGAGACTTACCTCGAGACCGCCCTGGCGGACACGGGCATCACCGCAAGAGTATGGGACGCCAGCGTGCTCGGCAGACCCACGTTGGAGGAGCTGTCGTCGTACTGGGCCGTCATATGGACGACTGCCGGGTCGAACTGCGAGCAGCTGACCCAGCAGGACGAGACCGCCATGGCCGGCTACCTCGACCAGGGAGGCAACCTCTATCTGTCGAGCATGGACTTCCTATCGTCTCGTACCGGCCCGACCGCGTTCATCAGCGACTACCTGCACATCTCCTCGTGGAGCAATGACATTGGCGGCTTCATGATGGCCGGTGTGTACGGTGATCCCATATCCACCGGCATGCAGCTCGGTCTCTCGGGCGGTCCTCTGCCGAACGCGAACATGGACAGCTTCGTCCTCGCGGAGGGCGACATCGTCTTCAAGGCCCTGGGAACGACGCGCGCCTCCAAGTACGAGGAGGACGGGCACAAGCTCGTCTTCGCGGTGTTCCCGTTCGAGAACGTGAAGACGACCACCGCCGATCCGAGCAACCAGCGGACGCTCATCGCCCGCATTCTCTCCTGGTTCCAGCTGCCCACGGGCGTTGAGGAGTGGGGTGACCAGGGCTTCGCGAAGCTCACGCTCGAGCAGAACGCGCCGAACCCGTTCAATCCCGAGACGTCCATCGCCTTCACGATACCGGGTGGCTCGCCCAAGGCGACGCTGCAGGTCTACGACCTGAGCGGCAGGCTGGTGGCGACGCTCTTCGATGGGGCCGTCGGCTCCGACCGCCAGATCATGACGTGGAGCGGCAAGGACGGACGTGGGGAAGGCCTCGCGTCGGGTATCTACTTCGTCCGACTGGCAGCGAACGGGGAGGAGTCGTTCAGGAAAATGACCCTCCTGAAGTGATGGGGAGTCATGCCGTCGGCGCCCCAAGGTGCGCGGACGATTGAATGGGTGCAACGGAGAGCCCGGAGACGTTTTCCGGGCTCTCCTCTTGCAGACACGCCGCAGACTCCCGTTGACTGGTGAGGCGGCTGGCGATAGTCTTCTGGGAATCCACGTTCCTTGCTCAACCTTGGGGGATCGCCATGGACATTCTCGGGATCGTTCGACGGCAGTGCGTGGGGGCTCTCAGGTCTCCGTCCGACAAGGCGGAGGCCCTGGCCGAAATAGCAGCGCTGGCGGGAGCGAGCGGCCTGTTGGGGACGGCGGCGCAGGAGGACGTTCGCAGGGGCCTTGAGGCGCGGGAGGCGGTGGGGACCACGGGCTTCGGCAAGGGGATAGCCATACCTCACTGCCGGCTCGACACGGTGAGGGAATTCATCGTCGGGATCATGACCGCTCCAAACGGGGTCGAGTTCGACTCGCTGGACGGCGGGCCCGTGAAGCTGTTCGTCTTCATCGTCGGACCCGCCTCGGAGTCCACCGAGCACATCAAGGTGCTGTCCGCCATATCGAGAGTGCTGTCCAGTCCGGAAGCCGTGAAGGAGATGATCGCGGCGGCGAACGACGAGGCGCTCTACGAGAGTTTCGTCAGGCACCTCAGGGACGAGCCCCAGGTAGACGCGGGCGAGCCGCGCAGCATCTTCTACGTCTTCATTCAGGACGAGGATGTCTTCCACGAGGTCCTGCAGGTCTTCGGCGGGACGGAGCCGAGGTTCACGGCCGTGCTCGACGCGCGGGATGCCAACTCGTACCTGTCGAACGTCCCGCTGTTCGCCGGGCTGTGGAGGGACACCCCGGAGTCGTTCAGCCACATCATCATCTCGCTGGTCGGCAAGCGGATGACGAACGAGATGATCAGACGGGTGGAGGCGATCGTGGGACCTCTGTCCGAATCCAAGAGCGTGCTCGTGACCGTGCAGGAAACCTTCTTCACTGCCGGATCGCTGGGCAAGTAGCCGTCTCAGACGGGAGCACCGATGCGAGAGATCTTCAGATTGGAGCCGTTCCTTCTGCTCGGTCTGATCGCCGTGGTCGGATACTACTTCGGCCGCGTGGCCCGCACGATCCGCCTGCCCTCGCTGATCGGCTTCATGATCCTCGGCGTTCTGCTGGGTCCATCGGCGCTGGGGCTCTTCTTCGAGGACAACCTCGCCTCTCTGTCCTTCATCACTGAGATGGCTCTCGGCTTCGTGGCGTTCAGCATCGGCGCCGAGCTGAACATCGCTTCGCTTCGCAGACTTGGCAAGGGGATCATAGCCGTCATCATCGGCGAGTCGTTCGCCGCCTTCTTCTTCGTTACGTTCGCCGTCTTCCTCCTCACCAAGAGCTGGCCGCTGGCTCTTCTCTTCGGGGCCGTGGCGCCGGCGAGCGCCCCCGCCGGAACGGTGGCCGTCATCCAGGAGTACAAGGCAAAGGGGACTCTGACCAAGGCGCTCTACGCGGTCGTGGGCTTCGACGATGGGCTGGCCATCCTCATCTTCGGCTTTGCCGCGGCGCTGGCCAAGAATGTAATGGTCGGGGAGCTCCTTGGTACCGCCGGCAGCTTCGGCAGCGTGATGGCGGCGATGGTCGGCCCGGCCATAGAGATCGTGGGCAGTCTGGTCGTAGGCACCGTTCTGGGATTCGTGTACTGCGCTCTCGTGAGGCCCCTGCGCGAGCGCAGGGACATGCTGATCATGGCGTTCGGGATCATCCTCGTGGGGGCCGGCATATCGCTCTTCTTCCACCTCTCTCTGATCCTGACGAACATGGCAGCAGGCTTCGTGCTCGCGAACACGAGGCGGGAGGAGTTCGTGCGTAGGGCCACGGACCCGCTTCGTGACGTCATGCCGCTTCTCTTCATACTGTTCTTCTGCCTGGCCGGAGCTCACCTGAGGGTCAGCGACCTGCCCAAGCTGGGTACGCTGGGAGTCGTGTACATTCTGGCGCGTGCGGGTGGGCTCATCTGGGGCTCGAGAGTTGGCGCGGCGATGGGGAAGGTCGAGGACAAGATCAGGAAGTGGGTCGGCCTCGGTATCCTCTCGCAGGCGGGAGTGGCCATCGGCCTGTCACTCATAGCATCCAGCGAGCTGTCGGAGATGGCGCGCACGCCCCAGCTGTCCTCTGCGATAGCGACGTACGCGGCCGCTCATCCCGGCCTGGCGCGCGCGGTGTACGACCCGCTGGCCATAGGCGCGGCCGTGCTGACGGTCGTTACCGCAACGAGCATCGTCTTCGAGATAGTGGGTCCCATCCTGACCAGGATAGCGCTCACCCACGCGGGTGAGATAGGGCAGGATGAGTCGGAGGAGGACTAGGTTAGGTGCCTTCCGGTCTGAAACACATGCGTAGATGGTATCCGGAGATGGCCAGGACAATGGCCGTGGGAAAAGCGCGCGGGTTCCGGAATATGGTCCACAGAAGAAGCCCCGGGTAGTGGAAGCGTTCCTCGCCGACGATGCTGAGGAAGTAGAGAGACCTGAAGAAGGCCAGGATGTGCCAGCCGTGCAGGCGGGCCCTGACCGGGTGAGGGTGGTACTCTCTCAGCAGCGTCCGTAGCCGCGCATAGTAGTTCCTCGGGGAGTAGAGTTCCGACAGAGCCTCATTGTATCCGTTTCTAAGCTCCTCCATGCCCATCGCGGGCATTATGTTGGTCGACCCGTCCGCGTTGTCCCCGGACATGTCCTGCACGATGCGTCCCTCTCGCTTCAGCCTGCTGTAGAGCTTGGTTCCGGCCGGTGCCTGCAGCATGCCCACCATGGCCGTCGCTATCCCGCTCTGCTGTATGAACTCTGTGAGCTTCCCGAAGACCGCCGGAGTGTCGTGGTCGAAGCCCACGATGAAGCCGCCTTGCACGATGAGCCCCGCCCTCTGGATGCGCTTGACGTCCTCGAGCATGTTCCGGTTCGAGTTCTGCCTCTTGTTGCACTCGCTGAGGCTCTCCTCGTCTATGCTCTCGATGCCGACGAAGACGGTGTCGAAACCTGCCCGGACCATGAGGTCCATGAGTTCCTCGTCGTCGGCCAGGTCGATCGTGACCTGCGTGCTGAAGGTCATGCCCCACTTGTGCCTGCGCCAGTCGATGAGCGCGGGCAGCAGTTCGGTCTTCACCTTCTTCTTGTTGCCGATCAGGTTGTCGTCGACGAAGCCTACCGTTCCGCGCCACCCGATGTTGTAGAGACTGTCCAGCTCGGCGATGATCTGGTCGGGCGTCTTCGTGCGGAACTGGTGCCCGAAGAGCTGCGTGACGCTGCAGAAGTCGCAGTTGTGCGGGCAGCCTCTGGAGTACTGGATGTTCCTTGAGGAGTAGGTGCGCATGTCGACGAGGTCCCAGCGCGGCACAGGCGTGCTCTCGAGCCCGGGGTGCTCCTTCGACTCGTAGATGCGCCGTGGATTGCCTTGCTCAAGGTCGGACAGCAGTGTCGGGAGAGAACCCTCGGCCTCGCCGAGCACGAAGTGGTCGACGTCCGCGAAACACTCATGCTCTGATGAGAACACGGGCCCACCGGCTATCACCCTGAGCCCGCTCTCTTTGCACCGACGTATCGCTTCTCGGGCGGAGTCTCGCTGGATGACCATGGCGCTCACGAGCGCGTAATCGGCCCACTCCAGGTCGTTGTCCCGGAGCTCGACGATGTTCAGGTCGAGCAGCCGCAGCTCCCATTCGTCGGGCAGCATCCCCGCCACCGTCAGCAGGCCGAGCGGAGGGGAACTGGCGCGCTTGCGGATCATCCGCAGGGCGTGCTTGAAACTCCAGAATGTTTCCGGTATCTCCGGGTAGATGAGAAGCGCTCTCATGCGGCCTCCTGGTTCGACTCAGAGCCGACCGTTCACTCCAGAGTGACCGTACGGTGAGCCGAATCGGAACCGTCGTCCGGACAGAGTGGCCGGAGCTGAGGACAATTCCAACATGGCACGGATGTGGGTGGGTGTCAACAGGTAACGGGGGAAGCCCCGCTCGCGCGTCACACTAGCGGGCGCTGCGGCGCCAAACAGGTTCAGCGATGGTCGCGGCTCTCTCAGCGACCGCGTCTGGCTTCTATTCTCCGGATGAAGTCTTCCACGATCATCTCATAGAGCTTGTCCCCGAGAACCCCGTCCTCAACGGTCGCTTCGATGTTCGGGTTCTCGTTCACCTCCATCACCATCACGCGCCCTTCGTGGTGCTTCACGTCGACCCCGTACAGCCCGTCGCCGATCAGGTTGGCGGCCGCGAGCGCCGGCTCTCTCACCTCGAGCGGGACGTCCTCGATTGGCACGGTCTTCCAGTCGCCCTCCTGATAGCCTCCCTTGCTTCCATGCTTGATGATCTGCCAGTGCTTCGCCGACATGAAGTACTTGCACGCGAACAGGAGCTTGCGGTTGAGGATGCCTATCCTCCAGTCGAACTCTGTGTAGACGAACTCCTGCGCCAGGAGGAGGTCCGACGATTTGAAGAGGTCCTGAGCCACGCGCTCCAGCTCGGCCCTGTTCTCCACCTTGAGCACACCCCTCGAGAACGAGCTGTCTGGGATCTTGATGACGACCGGGAACGGTATGAGGCCCTCCAGCTCGCCGACCGTGTCCCGCCGCACGATGGCCGACTTGGGGGTCGGGATGTTGTGCGTGCGCAGCAGCTCGGCCAGGTAGACCTTGTTGGTGCATCTCAGGATCGACTCGGAGTCGTCTATGACCGGTATGCCCTCGGCTTCAGCGCGCTTGGCGAACAGGTAGGTGTGATGGTTGATGCCGGTCGTCTCCCTGATGAAGAGCGCGTCGTACTCGGGCACCCTCCCGTAGTCCTTCTTCTCTATGAGCTCCATGTTGACGCCCAGGCGGTTGCCCGCTTTGGTGAACTCCTTGAGCGCGTGCGAGTCCGACGGTGGAAGCTTCTCCTCGGGATCGTGCAGAACGGCGATGTCGTAGCGGTACTGCTTCCTCGCTTTCGGCTCTCTCCACCGCTTGCTGAGGTACTGGTCGAGTCCGGACAGGAACAGCGCTTCTCTCTCTGCATCCAGAGCGTTGAGATGCAGCGCCTTCACCGCGGTCAGACGCCACTTGCCCTGGTGCCTGAACTCCGCCTGCATGAGCGGCATGGGGAAGAGGTCGAAGACCTGTCTCGCCAGCTCCGCTAGAGACGGGTCCGGGTGCCATCCGAAGTAGAAGTCGATGCTGAGGCCGGAGACGGCGGGTGTGTCGAGACTCCCGAGCCTTCTTGATACGAGGCCGTCCAGGTCTGCGAGGTCGAGGCTGTAGATCGACCTGCGGCTCAGGTCGTTGATGGTCCTGACGGACGGTATGACCTTGTGGCGTCTTGCCTCGGCCAGGAGGGAGCAGTAGTAGCCGATGCTCAGGTAGCGGTAGCTGCGGCAGAGGTTGATGATCCGGAAGTCCTTGTGGTCGGCGAACTCGGACGAGGCTATGTAGTCCCGCGCCGTGGCCACACGCAGTTCCGGCACGTCGGGTTTCCAGTCCGACGTCTTCTCGACGAGCACGAGTCGTTCGGGCATGGCTACTGAACACCTCCTGCGGAGCCGACCTGGTCGGCTCCGGCGCTCCTGGCCCTTTTGACTGCCTTCCTCGTAGAGTCTAGGACGGCCGACCGGCCGCCACAAGCGAGAACGGATGCCTCCTGGGGGAGGCACCCGCTCTCCAAGACATGCCGCTTACGGCTTGACCGCTACAGCACGACGAGCTTCTGCAGGAGCGAGGCTCCTCCAGATGTGATCCTCCAGAAATAGACGCCGGACGGGACCCTGTGGCCGGCTTCGTCGAGCAGGTTCCACCTTACCTCGTGCTCCCCGCTCTGCCGCGCGCCCTCTCCGTTCAGCGTTCTGACGCGGCGGCCCGACACGTCGAAGAGCTCGACCGAGACGGGGCCGGGCACACCAAGCGAGTAGGCAATGCTGGCGCGCTCCACCGCGGGGTTCGGCCAGACTGGCCGGACCAGCGAGAGCGCGGCGGGGACCTCTTCGTCTACGCCGGAACCCTGCTGCTGAGTTATGATGACCGGTGTGATGGTGTGGGCTAGGGCCGCGACTCGCACATAGCACGTCGCCACCGGGCCATCAACGACTGTCTGGAACAGCTCGCCGTTGTCCACCTCGTACGGCCCGGAGTCGGCGTCCATCCGGAACTTGATCACCGCGTGTTCGAAGTCCTCGGACTGGTTGTTGATGATCGAGGCGGCATTGTCGCCTCGCGTGCCGTCGTTGGCGTGCTCGTAGGCCAACCGAAGGGTCGAGCCGGTGGATCCAGCGCTTATGGGTTCGGACGGGTCGATGGTCGTTCCGTTCACGACTCGAACCACGCGCATGGCCCTGTCGCCATCGCAGACGTTGTCCAGCGCGAGATTGTAGGGCGGGTTCGAGGTGGACCCGTCGCTGTAGTGTATGTGTCCCCACAGCGCGCAGTCGATGCCCAGGCTGCCGAGGTTCAACTGGTCCTGGAAATCCATGTGATAGAAGGCGACCACGGGCTCGGAGGGTGGCACTGCGGCGAGGTCCGTGTTGAGCCAGGAGAGTTGTCTGGTCGTGAAGCTGTCGCTGCCGTAGATGCTGCGTCGCCACCGGTCGTAGTTGTTGTATGCCTCCAGGGCCACGAAGTGGGCTCCGCCGTAGTCGAACGAGTAGTTCTGGGTGTAGATGTTGTCCCCGGTAGGTGGATCGTAGAGGTAGCTCCATCCGAAGAATTTCCACCAGTTGCGCCGGGCCGTCCCATCCGGTGGGGGAGTGTCGTCCCAACCTCCGAGGTCGTGGTTTCCGGCCGAGATGAACACGGGCACCTCGAACTCGCGCAGTATCCTCTTCGCGCGCGTGTAGTACCTCTTGTTGAGGTAGTCCTCAAGCTCGCCCTCGTTGACGACGTCGCCCGTGAACACGACGAACGCGGGATTCATGATGTTGATGTCGTCTATCACCGTGTGGAGGTCGGACATCGAGGATGTGTCGGAGTCGGCGCCGGACTCGTAGTAGTACAGGTGCGTGGGTAGATGCGTGTCCGTGATCTGGACGAAGTAGAAGCTGTCCTCGATGGACTTACGCACCATGACGGCGTTCGACTCGACGTCGGACACGCCGCCCGAGGCCTGGAGCTCCAGATCGTACAGCTCCTCGGGCACGTCTTCGGGCACCGTCACGTCGAGGAACCACCTCTCGTACGACGAGCTGTATGCTGCACTGCCGACAGACAAGGAGTACGGACCCGCGGCTCCCAAGAGCGCCGCGCTCCACCCGTATGCCGACGACGCGGCACGGGCCTCGATCGTGAAGCTCCCGCCGGGCAGGACTATCTCCGGTATGGACAGGATGGGCCTGGCGATCACCGTCAGCGTATCGCCGATGGCGCGCGCGGTGTCGGCCGCCATGGCGTCTCTGGAGCCAGGGGGGACAATCAGGGTGGCCGCCGCAAATGACACCAGGACGGCCAGAAGGGGCAGTTGGCGCACTTTCATCCTCCCTCCGGGTGACCGCGCATTCACTACACTATTATAGCACGCCGACGCCCTCTTGACTGCGTCGAAATGCTGTGTAATCGGAGGTTTGGAGGCGTGCCTGCGGTGGCGCATTGGTCCAGGCGGGTCCATGCTGTACACTGAAGATTCAGCTTTCAACAGGTAAGAGCGAGAGGCGCGGGTCACGCACTCCAGCGTGAAGGGGGGACGCATCCGATGGCGAAGGATCTCTGGGAAGACAGTCTTTCGGTCGGCGTGAAGCTCATCGATGACCAGCACAAGAAGCTTCTTACCAGGCTGAGTGAGCTGTCGGAGGCGGTCTGCTCGAGGCAGGGGTCCGGCCATATCGTGGGCACTCTCGACTTCCTCTCGGACTACGTGGACTTCCACTTCGGGACGGAAGAACGCTACATGGTCGCGAACGACTATCCGGGCTATGGGGATCACAAGGCGGCGCACGAGGAGTTCAGGGCGACGCTCGCCCGCCTCAGCGACGACTTCGAGGAGGAGGGCGCGACGACCGGTCTCGCCGACTCGATAAACACGCTCCTGATCAACTGGTTCCTCAAGCACATCCGCGCGACAGATCAGGAGCTCGGACGATTCTGCACCGAGAGAGGGATAGAACTGACAGCCTGAAGTGTGAGGGGGAGTGGACATGTCGACGACAGAGAATCTCAAGGAGGCCTTTGCCGGCGAGAGCCAGGCCAACCGGAAGTACCTCGCGTACGCCAAGAAGGCGGAGAAGGACGGTTACCCCCAGGTCGCGCGTCTGTTCCGCGCCGCGGCCGAGGCCGAGACGGTGCATGCCCACGCGCACTTTCGTGTGCTGGGCGGAGCTGCCGGGACCGGTGAGAACCTCAAGGACGCCATTGCGGGCGAGAGCTTTGAGTTCAGGGACATGTATCCTAAGTTTCTGAAGGAGGCGGAGGCCGAGAACAACAAGCCCGCGGTCTTCTCCTTCAAGTACGCTCTGGCCGTGGAGGAGATTCACCACGGTCTCTACAGCGACGCACTCAAGGCCGTCGAGGCCGGCAAGGACCTGCCGGAGTCGCGCATCTTCGTCTGCTCAGTTTGCGGCAACACGGTCTACGGCGCGCCGCCGGACGTGTGTCCCATCTGCAGCAACAAGAAGGAAGCGTTCTTCGAGGTCAAGTAGCCGGCGGGGCCTCGCGGAGAGGACCGCCCGAGCGCGGCGGCCCCCGCGTCGCATGCGGGTGTTCGAAGGATGAGGAGGGGCGCCAGTGGCGATCACGTTCCTGGACGGGCCGCGGTTGGCTCGCGCGATCATCGCGGGAAGCCAATGGGTAGCGGCCCAGCGTGCCCACCTCAACGATATCAACGTCTTTCCGGTGCCCGATGGCGACACGGGCACCAACCTCACGCTCACCCTCAAGGTTGCCTCGGACGCCGTGGATGCGGCCTGCGGGCGGCCTCTTGGAGATGTCGCCTCGGCGTTGTCGAGGTCCGTCCTCCTCGGCGCGCGGGGCAATGCGGGTATCATTCTGGCGCAGTTCCTGCGGGGCTTCGCTCGCGAGATCCAGGGCGTAGACAAGTTGTACGCGCCGGGTCTGGCGCGCGCATTCTCCGCCGCCGTGTCGGGCACGTATGACGCCATGGCCAATCCTGTCGAAGGCACCATGCTGACCGTGCTCAGGGATGCCTCCGAGGCCGCCTGCAGTTCGGTCGATGCGGGCGAGACGGACCTGACCGCGGTGCTGGGGGCCATGCGCTCGGCGGCCGCACGTTCGCTCGCGAGGACGCCCGAGCTTCTGCCCGTGCTTCGGGACGCGGGCGTCGTCGACGCCGGGGGAGAGGGGTTCGTCGACTTCCTGGACGGCATCGCTCGGCTCCTCGCCGGCGACGAGATCGGTGATGCACTCGCCTCCGTTCCCCGAGCCGCAGCGCCGGCGATGATGGGGATGAGGGAGCGCGAGCTCAAGTACCGCTACTGCATCGAGTTCATCGTGGAAGGTCCGGAGGTCCGGTCCGAGGATGTGAAGATCTTGCTCGTTGGCCTCGGAGGATCGCTCACGGTCATTGGGGACGACGGTCTTGCGCGCGTGCACATACACACGAACGACCCCGAGAGGGTCATGTCGACGGCCTCGCGGCTAGGTAAGCTCAGCGGCAAGAAGATCGACGACATGCGGGAGCAGTACCGGGAGTTCATCCACGCGCACGCGGGCGGGCGCTCCGGGCGCGTCAGGATCGTCACCGACTCTACAGCCGACCTGCCCGTCGAAGTGGCCGATCGCCTGGAGGTGATCGTCGTGCCCCTCGGGGTCTGCTTTGGCCTTGAGGCCTACATCGACGGAGTGGACATCACCAGAGACGAATTCTACTCGAGGCTGGACGAGCAGAGGGACGTGCCTACCACGACCCAGCCTAGCCCCGAGGCGTTTCTGGACGTGTACCAGTCGCTCACCCGCGAGGGTGAGCAGGTGCTCTCTCTGCACATATCCTCCGAGATGAGCGGAACTGTTCGCTCTGCGCGCGAGGCGGCGGGCCGCGTCGGCGTGGGGAGGGTCACCGTCGTGGACTCGAGACTCACGTCGGCTCCGCTGGGCCTCATCGTCCTCGAGTTGGCGAGGGCCTCGAGAGATGGGGCCCGCGTACCGGAACTCATCGCTCTTGCCGAGAGACTGGTGGGGCGAGCACGGGTCTACTTCACCGTGGGTTCACTGGATTACCTTGCCAGGGGCGGCCGCATCGGGCGCTCGCGAGCGCTCGCAAGCAAGCTGACTCGTGTGAAACCCGTCATGACCATACGTGACGGCCGCGTGAGTCCGGTCGCTCGGGTGGTCGGAGACCGCGGCGTCATGGCGCGGCTCGCGGATATCGCTGCCGGCGAGGTCGACGGACGTGAGGTGGATACCCTGGGGGTCGTGCACGCCGGCCGTCCCGACGTCGTAGACTGGGTGAGGTCAGTGCTGGCCGTCAGGCTGGGTTTTCGCGAGATACTGCCCTTCGAGCTGGGCTGTGTGGTCGGAGCGCATGCCGGCCCCGGCACCTGGGGCATCAGCTACATTCTCCCGGAGTGATGCCGAGGTCCAGGCTCAACCGCAGTTCCCCTCCAAGTGTCGAATCTGCTGAGCATCAGGCGCGTCCCGCCACGGCCTGTCCATTCGACATCGGAACCTACCTGTGAGGCGCCATGAAGACGTCAGTGGTTCGGTGCGCGGCCATCGGCCTGTGCGCATGCGCTGTTATGGCTCCGGCGTCGCGGTCCCTGGCCGACGACCGGCGCAACGCCCCCCCGTTCCGCGTTCCACTCGCATCGTCCCCGATCGTCATCGACGGTGTGCTCGACGAAGCGGCCTGGAACGACGCGCTCGTGATGGGCGTGAACACCGAGGTGCGGCCGGGGGATAACGTCCCGGCGCCCGTCGAGACGGAGATGCTGCTCGCTTATGACGAGGACTACTTCTACGTTGCGTTCCGCGCCCACGACCCCGACCCGTCGCTCATAAGGGCGCGGATGTGCGACCGTGACAGGATGTGGGACGACGAGTGGGTAGTGATCGGGATAGACACGTACAACGACCAGCAGGGCGGGTTCGAGTTCGCCTGCAACCCTCTCGGCATACAGGGCGACACCGCCAACGGCGTGCACGGAGACGGCAACTCCTGGGACGGCATCTGGGACTCGGCCGGCCGCATCTTTGACTGGGGTTACTCCGTGGAGATGGCGATCCCGTTCAGCACGCTGCGCTTCCAGCGCTCGGACGGCGAGCAGATCTGGGGCGTCGACGCGGTCAGGAGCTACCCGCGCGACGTCAGACATCACATCGGGCTCTATGCGCGGGACCGGGACAACAACTGCTACTACTGCCAGATGGAGAGGTTGATCGGATTCGCCGGGGCGACGCCGGGACGCAACCTCGAGATCGACCCCACGTTCTCGGCCGTCGCCACGCAGTACCGGGATGGATACACGACGGGCGACTTCGGCGATCCCGACGACGAGTACGACCTCGGCGTGACGGCAAGATGGGGAGTCACGCCGAACATAGTGCTCGCCGCCGCCGTCAATCCCGACTTCTCGCAGGTTGAGGCGGACGCGGTCCAGCTGGATGTGAACACCCGCTACGCTCTCGAATACGAAGAGAAGAGGCCGTTCTTCCTCGAGGGCGCCGGCATGTTCGACTTCTACTACTCGAGGTCGATAGCGGATCCCGTGTGGGGTCTCAAGCTGGCCGGCAAGGAAGGCGGCAACGGCTTCGGCGCGATCGTAGCGCGTGACGCCGTCACGAACATCGTCTTCCCCGGGAGCGAGGAGTCCGAGGAAACGTCGCTGGACATGGAGTCCACCGCGACGGTCCTTCGCTACCGGCGCGACATAGGCAGCCAGTCCTCAGCCACGCTGTTCTACAACGGGCGTGAGGGAGACGCGTACCTTAATCGCGCGATGGGCGCAGCCGGCGAGCTGTGGTTCACGGAGTCAACGAAGCTGGAATTCGTAGGCTCGACGTCACGCACGAGCTACCCGGACGCGGTCGCGGCCGCCTTCGGGCAGCCCGAAGGCGAGTTCTCGGACGAGGCCTACAGCCTGGAACTCGGAAACTACACTAGCGGCCTGGACGTGTACGCGAACTACGCCGCCGTGGGCAAGGACTTCCGCACCGACCTCGACTATTTCCCGGAGGTCGGGTTCTCAGAGCTCGAGACGGGGCTCGGTCACACGTGGCAGGCCGGTTCCGAGAGCTGGTGGACGATGCTGAACTTCGGTGGCGCGTACGAGTACCAGGAGACGGAGGACGGCGATCTCAGGTCGAAGGGCTACAGCCTCTGGGCGAACTACACGGGACAGAAGGAGTCGTTCGCGGATGCGAACGCGTTCTTCGGGAGGGACACCTACGCCGGAGAGGAGTTCGATGTCTGGCGGGTCAACTACGACGCCGGCTACTGGCCGACGGGCTCCCTCTATCTGATGGCGGCAGGCAGCTACGGCGAGTACATCGACTACTCGAACGTCCAGACGGGGAGACGCTTCACTCTGGCCCCGAGCGTAGAGGCGAAGCTCGGAAGACGGCTGAGCGCGGAGTTGAGCCACACGTACCAGAGGTTCGACGTGGACGCCGGCCGATTGTATACGGCCAACGTGTCATATCTGAAGACCGTGTACCAGTTCAACTCGCGGGCGTTCGTCAGGGCCATACTCCAGAACGTCAACTACGAGTTCAACCCGGACGCCTACGGCGATCCCGACATGAACTCGCAGTACAAGGGGCTCGGGAGCCAGATCCTCTTCTCCTACAAGATCAATCCGCAGACCGTGTTCTTCCTCGGCTACTCCGATTCGTACAGCGGTGACCAGGAGGTCGATCTCACCCAGACCCAACGGACGATATTCGCGAAGATCGGGTACGCCTGGGTGCTCTAGGTGTCACACTCGACGACCAGGACCAAGCGCGCTCCGGGCAAGGCAGTTGCCCCGGGGCGCGTCTCACTGTAGACTTGAGCCAGGCCGAACTTCCGATGTCCGCTGTGGGACGGCAACACCAGGAGGAGAACGGTGATGGTCAGGCTGCTTCTCGCCGCAGGTGCCCTCATAGCCATTGTCCCACTCATGGCGCTCCGGTCCTCGATGCGAACGCGGGGAACCCCTGCCCGCAAGCTCTTCACGTTCGTTGCGATGTGTGTCCTTCCGGGCCTGTGGCTCCTGGGCATGTTGGCCTACGCCGACACGTCGATGCGAAAGACGTCTTTCTGCCTTTCGTGTCACGAGATGGAACCGTACGGACAGAGTCTCATATCAGACGGGCGGGAAGCTCTGGCGTCCGCCCACTACCGCGGCGGGCGCTCGGACAGAGAAAAGGCCTGCTACGTGTGCCACACGAAGCCAGGGCTCAGCGGGTATGTCGATGCCAAGCTCATGGGGCTCCACGACGTCAGGGTTCATTACTTCGGGGACGTTCCCGACACGATGACCATCCGCGGCGGGTACGACGTCAGCATCTGCCTCGAGTGTCATGGGAGGACCGAGAACTTCAAGGAGCAGCCCCTGCACCTGGCGGTCATGAGCGATATCGAGAGCGGCGATGTGTCCTGTCTCGATTGCCACGGCGCCGCGCACAAACTGGATGAGTGAGATGAGCAGCTTGAGACGCAGGCCCTCGGAATCGACCTACGATCGCGTGATGCGGTGCGGCATCACATTGCAGATCATAGGCGTGCTGCTCTTCTCCCTGATCATCTTCGTGAAGATCCCCATAGTGCTGACGTTCTCCATGAGCGCCGGCATCCTCCTCATCGCTCTGGGCATGCTCGCGTGGCTGTGGAGCATCGTCTGGGGCAGGCCGTAGCCGCGGAGCGTGCGCCGTCAGCTCGACGACGCACGCTCCACGCGTTGATCACTTCAGCAAGACCATCCTGGCCGATTCGGTCCTGATGCCGTCATCGTAGCGGCAGAAGTACACCCCAGTGGCCACGGCCGAGCCGTCCTGCGTCCTGCCGTCCCACGTGGCCGTCCGTTCGCCGGCCGGCACCTGCCCGTCGACGAGGACCCGCACGAGGCGGCCGGAGACGTCGTGGACCGTGAGGCGCACGTGCCTGGCCTCCGGGAGCGTGTACGAGACGACCGTCTTGGGGTTGAAGGGGTTCGGATAGACCGCCAGCATCCGAGACCCCGCCGCGCCGTTCTGAACGCCCGACTCAGCGCTCGTGAACCCGTAGATCTCGACGTCGTCGATGTTCCAGCCGCAGAAGCGTCCCGACCCGTCCGTCTCACCCATCACCCAGCGTAGATAGACCGTGGACTCGCCGTCCGCGATGTCGGAGATGTCGATCTCCGCCTGCGTCCACGCGGAGTCCGTGATCGCCTGGGCGTTCTCCCAGACGGTCGTCCACGTAAGGAAGTCGGTGCTGGCGCGAACGTAGGCGTGGTCGTAGAGCGGGTCATCGACGCCCAGCCATCTCCAGAACTTGAGCGTGGTGCCCTGGAGTCCTGAGCAGTCGAACGGCTGGCTCGACAGGTTCTTCTGCCCGAGGCTGTTCTCGTAGTCGCCGTTCAGGTTGTACCCGTAGATGTCGACCCCGCTGTGCGCTGTCGTGGGGTCGGGGTAGCCGTTCGAGCCGCCGCTTCCGAGCGGCGTGCCACGCTGCCACAGGAGCTGGCCGCTCCAGAACGGATTGGCCTCGAAGTCCTCCGAGTAGACGAGTCCCGGGTCGCCTATCTTGACCGAGACCTGCCGCGATACGTCGCCTGTGTGGTTGTCCGTGTTCTCGAAGGAGACACTGGCGGTGTGATAGCCCGTGCCCAGCGCCTCGGAGAGCATGTTCAGCTCGACCGTGACCGTTGTCGATCCGTTTCCGGGCAACGTCCCGGTGCCGCCGATAACGCTCACCCATGGTTGGTCGACCGTGACCTCATAGCCGACGGGCGAGGGGCCGACGTTCTCGACCGTGTACTCGACGCTGGTCGGGTCGTATGGGCCTCCTGGATCACCCGTCGCGGCCAGGTTGTCGCTTGGCGTCACGTAGATCCCCTGTCCCGGCCTCGCCAGCTCCGACTGCAGGACCTCGAGGTTACCGGTGTGGCTCTGAACGATGACCACGTACTTCATGACGTCCTTGTTCCACGACGGATCGAGCGTGAACGTCCGCACCATGTCGACGCTCTGGCCCGGCGTCGTCAGCGTGAACGCCTCGTCGGCCAGCACCGCCCGCGCGAGATTCGGGAGGTCGCCCTCGCCGTCCTCGCACAGCACGAAGTGGACCATGTTGTTGGTCGTCGTTACGGTCTGGTCGACCTCGATGTGAACGAACAGTGTTCCGGACGTGGCGCTCTGCCACCTGTAGACCGCGTCGACCAGCAGGGGGCTCGCGTCCGTCAGATGGCCGGCGATGATCGGACTGAAGGTGGAGAACATCGAGCCGCTGGAGAATCCGCCAAGGACATCGTCGTAGCCGTCGAAGAAGGTGTGGGGGATGCCACTCACTCCGTAGAGAGTTGCCCTGGTTCCTGCTCCGGCGAAGTAGTAGTCACCGTTGGTGTACCACACGATCGGGACGAACGTGTCGGCTCCGTAGAAGTTCCGCGCGTCCTCGACCCCCGCGACCGCGGAGGGGCAGTAAGGTCAGCCGATCCCGGCGAAGACCTCGCCCAGGACCATCCTGTCCGCGGCGAGCGATGAAGCCGCTCCGGCAAGAAGAAGAACCACCACGACGGCACTCAACACGTGGGCGCGATAGCACGCGTTCATCGATGTCTCCTTGATGCGTTTCGGAGCCAGCCTCCGAGTGTGATTGGGAGGGCGGCTGCCTGGTGGGAAGACCCCGTCGCTCCGAAGCGGGTCCGAGGGCGGCCTGCCACACGGAGTCTATCACAGGGTGCAGGCCGGACTCAAGCGCGGCGCGCCTGGAGGGTCCGGTCGAGCATCGACGCCTTGGTCTCGGACTGACGCCCTGACCCGGTATTCAGGAACACTTCCCGGGTCTGCCGACGCGTTCGGTGGCGTCGTATCATGCGACATAGGCGTTCTCGGCGGCCGCGACGCGGCGCCGGCGCGGAGGAGGATGGGGTGGAACCGAGAGGGCCCGACGTCCTGGTGATCGGCGGGGGTCCGGCCGGCGGTGGCCCGCGACCCAGCGTATCTCGGTCCGGCGGCCCTCGCCGCGCACCACAGATTCCTCGCCGACATCCGGGACGGAGCGTCCGAGCGCCGGCTCGAATTCGTCCAGGGCAGGCGCGGCGTCTGGGGCTGTGACGTGGTATGGAGCTGCGCCAGGGTGTGTCTCCGCAAGGTCGCTCCTACCAGGGGCATTCTCGCCACCCGCGAGCGCCTTCGCAGCGAGTAGTGAAGGAGCGAGGCGGCGGCTAGGCCCCTTCCGGGATCCCCGCGAGACCGTGAGCAGTATCTGCACAGCGGCTCCAACCTGTAACAGTCCAATCCCTTACGAGTGTCTTCCGCGGGGATTCTCTCATTACGGCTCTTGACAAATATATCACTCCTATGCTAATGTGGTTAGTAGTGGGCTACTGGAGGCCCTGGGGACCGGCCAAACCTGCGGCGCGCTGTGAGGCGTGGCAGGGGTGAGCCGGTCATTTTGCATCGTGGAGCCGATGGGAGCGTCCCCTCCACCTGCCACCGGGCCAGGCCGAGAGGCCGAGGTCCAAAACGAGAGGTGAGCAAGATGAGAACGATTACTGGTGCTGCCCTCATTATGGCCCTGGTGCTGCTGAGTTCGGTGTCGGCCTCAGCGATGGCCGTGACCCTGTATGCCTCCGACGCCATCGGCAGGGACCTGTACACGATCAACACCATCGACGGAAGCGTGACCTATCTCGGCCACCCGGGAGTCGCGTCAGGGTTCTGCGGGCTCGAGTACTCGCAGAGGGGGGACCTGCTTCTCGGACTGACGCGTCTCACAACGGCGTCTCTCTACACGATCGACCCCAGCAGCGCTTCGGCGACGTACATAGGCGACCTGGGCATCGGGTACGTGTATGAGGGCGCGCTGGCGTTCGATCCGATCGACGGGACCCTCTACGGCAGCAACGCAGGCTCGAACGAGAGTCCGAGCATCTTCGTCGTCAACCCGAACACGGGGGCCGGCACCATACTCGGCCTCGTGAGGGGCGCCCCGCATGACTTCGACGGCCTCATCTTCGATGACGACGGCCAGCTCTACGGTCTCGACGGCGACACGGAGGCCCTCTGGAAGATCGACAAGCACGATCCGAGCGGTCCCGGAACCCAGCAGGTAGGCTCCGGTCTTGGCTCCGGCCTCGACATGGGGTACGTCGGCGGCATAACCATGGGCGCTGACGGCGTCGTGTACGGGTACGCCTCCGGTTCGCACGCGCTCTTCACGATCGATCTCGCCACGGGCATGGCCACGATTCTCCATGAGTTCGGACCGGATGTGCCTATCTTCTACGCGATCTCTGGTGCCGGTGCGGTCTCGCCGGTGGAGGCCACCTCCTGGACCAAGATCAAGGCGATGTTCGGCAACTAGCATCAACGTCAGCCCACGCTGGCGCAACAGGCCCCGCCCAATCCATCGGGCGGGGCCGTTCCTTGCCCCCTCCCGGCGTCCCGGCCGACCTCTGTCCGCGGCCTCTTGAACTGGTCGCCGGCTTGCGGTATTCTTCGAGTGGCGTTGACGCGCATCTGATGGGACGCGTCACTGGAAGGCCGAATTCGGATGGCGCTCGCCGGTTCGAGAGGCCGCGTCCGGAGGTCCAAGGAATGTTCGACCTGAGCGTTCTGCATCGTCCCGCGAGTGCCGAGGAGGCAGTCAGGCTTTACGGCGAGACCGAGGGGACGGGTCTGTACGTCGCCGGAGGAACCATCGTGGTTCCGGCCGGATCATCCAAGCTCGACTTCCTGGTCGACCTGTCGTCCGCCGGGCTCTCATACGTGAGGAGCGAGTCCGGCCGGCTCGTGCTGGGCGCGACGCTGACCGTCGCCGGGTTGGCGACGTCGCTGGAGGCGAGCGGCATCGCCTCCGGGGCGATGCCCGCCGCCGCGCTTTCGATAGCCAACCACACGGTGCGCAATCTCGCTACGGTGGGGGGCAACGTCGCGGCCTGGCCGTATCCGACCGACCTTCCTGTTGTGCTTCTGGTACTGGGAGCGAAGTTGACGATCCTGGGGCCTTCCGGGCAGCGCGAGATCCCGATCGAGGACTACTTCCAGAAGAGGGGAGACGTCTTCAGGAAGGGGGACCTCATCACGGAGATCGTGGTTCCCATTCCGAGCGGTGACCTGCGCGGCGGGTTCGAGAAGGTCGGGCGCAAGCGGCTCGACATAGCCATCGCGAACGCGGCGGGCACCGTGCTGATGGATGACGGCCGGATCAGGGAGGCGAGGGTAGCCGTGGGCGGTATGGGTCCCGCGCCGAAGAGGCTTCCGGAGTGCGAAGACCTGCTCAAGGGGAAGTCCGCCACGGAGGAGTCGTTCGCGGAGGCCGGGCGGCTGGTAGAGAGAGCCGTGGAGCCGAGAACCGACCACCGCGCCGGTGCGGAGTACCGCAGGAAGGCAGCAGGGGCCGCGGCCAAGCGCGCGTTGATGCGGGCCGCGGGGCTTCTGCCGTAACAGGGGTTGACATGACCGTACGATTCAGGGTCAACGGCGAGATCCGAGAGACGACGATCGAGCCCGGCGAGGTACTCGTCGATACGCTCAGGCGGTTGGGCTACAAGGGCGTCAAGACCGGGTGCCGCAGCGGGAGCTGCGGTACGTCGACGGTGCTGCTCGACGGCCGGCCCGTGCCGGCGTGCATCGTCCTGACCGGCCGCGTCGACGACCACGATGTGACCACCATTGAGGGCATAGGCAACGTCGACTCGCCGCACCCTCTGCAGACAGAGTTCCTCAAGCGCAGCGCTGCGCAGTGCGCCTACTGCATGCAGGGCATGATCGTCTCCGCAAAGGCCCTTCTGGATGAGAACCCCGAGCCTTCGGACGAGGAGATCAGAAGGGGGCTGTCCGGCAACCTGTGCCGGTGCACGGGATACGTCAAGGCCGTAGAGGCCGTGGGCGCCGTGGCGCACGGCGACGGCGCGGCCGATGAAGCGCGCGAGGACGTGACCCCGTACGCCGAGCGCTACGCGTCGGTCGGACGCAGCGTGCCCAAGACAGAGGGTCTGGGTCTGCTCTCGGGTCGGGCCAAGTACACCGACGACTTCACTGCCGAAGGGATGCTGTTCGGCCGCATCAAGCGCAGCCCACACGCGCACGCCAGAATCGTGAGCATCGACGCGTCGAAGGCCCGTGCGCTGCCGGGCGTTCACTGCGTCCTCACGCACGAGGATGTCCCGAGGGTCCCATTCTCTACGGCCGGGCAGAACCACCCCGAGCCGTCTCCATACGACACAGTGATGCTGGACGAGAAGGTACGCTTCGTCGGCGACCGCGTGGCGGCCGTCGCCGCCGAGACCCCTCTCCTGGCGCGGAAGGCCTGCGACCTCATCGAGGTCGAGTACGAGGAGCTGCCGGCGATACTCGACCCGGCGGACGCGATGGTCGCCGGCGCGCCCACCATACACGACGAGCCCGACTCGAGCGGCATCCACGATGCCTCGCGCAACCTGGCGGCAGGTATTGACGTGACAGTTGGCGACCCCGACGCCGCGTTCGCCGGCGCCGCGCGCGTCTTCGAGCACGAGTACGACGTCCAGTACGTGCAGGCCACGCCGACCGAGCCACACGTCACGATGACGTACATGGACGAGAAGAACCGTCTCGTGGTCGTGACGAGCACGCAGGTCCCGTTCCACGCCAGGCGCATCGTGGCGAGGGTCAACGGTCTTCCTATCTCTCGCGTGCGCGTCATCAAACCTCGCATCGGAGGCGCGTTCGGAGTGAAACAGGAGGTCGTACTGGAGGACATCTGCGCGGCGCTCACTCTGAGCACGGGCCGTCCCGTCAAGATCATGCTCGACCGCGACGAGGAGCTCTCCTGCACGCGGACGCGGCATCCGCAGACGATTCGAGTGAAGACTGGCCTCGACGAGAACGGCATCATCGTTGCGCGCGAGATGAGGTGTCTGGTCAACACCGGCGCGTACGGCGCGCATGCGCTTACCGTCCCATCTAACACCGGCAGCAAGAGCCTGCCGCTATACAGAACGGGCAACCTCCGGTTCGTTGCCGACTCGGTCTATACGAACCTGCCGGTCGCGGGCGCGCTGCGTGGGTACGGAGCGCCGCAGGGCTACTTCGCCGTCGAGTCCCACATGGACGAGATCGCCTACGAGCTGGGCATGGACCCGGTCGAGTTCCGCATGCGCAACCTCATCAGGGAGGGGGACAAGGACCCCATCGCGACGAGCCTTGGCGAGGGCAAGGAGGGCTTCGAGAGGGTCATTCGCACGAACGGCCTGCCGGTCTGCTGGGAGCGCGTGCGCACCGCATCGGGATGGGACGACTGGCGGTCGCAGCTCGACGACGGCGTCTTCGGGACGCCTGGGTCGCGGCCGTACACGCGTCGTGGGCTCGGGGTCGCGTTTGCGATGCACGGCAGCGGCATCCCTGGCGACGACATGGGAGCGGCGACCGTCAAGGCGAACGAGGACGGCTCGTTTCATCTACTGATCGGCGCGACGGACCTCGGAACCGGCAGCGACACGATACTCGGGCAGATGGCGGCGGAGGTTCTGGGCGTCGAGCCGTCCGCGGTCGTCGTCTACTCGTCCGATACCGACCGCACGCCGTTCGACGTGGGGGCGTACGCGTCGAGCACCACGTATATCTCCGGACGCGCCGTCATGCGCGCGGCCGAAATGGTGAGGGACAGGCTCATCTACCACGCTTCGAAGATGCTGGGCCTCCCGGCGGAGGAACTCGAGTGCTCCGGTGGCGTGGTAAGGGGGCCCGGAGGCAAGTCGGTTCCGCTCCCCGACGTCGCGACGGAGGCGATGTACGGCGATGAGAAGGAGCAGATCTCCTTCAGCGCGTCCAACGTTTCGCTCGAGTGTCCGCCGCCCTTCGCCGCCGCGGTCGCCGACGTCGAGGTCGACGTCGAGACCGGGCGCGTCGATGTGCGTGACTTCACGTGCGCCATCGACCTCGGGTTCGCCATCAACCCGGCGCTCTCGGAAGGCCAGATCCAGGGAGGCGTGACGATGGGCCTTGGATACGCGCTTTCGGAGGAGATGCTCTTCAGCGATAAGGGGCGGATGTTGAACGCTAACCTCATCGACTACGCCATCTTCTCGTCGGTCGACACGCCGGCCATCAAGGCCATCCTCGTCGAGACCGACGAGCCGACCGGTCCGTTCGGCGCCAAGAGCGTCTCGGAGATCCCGGTCGATGTGGTGGCCCCGGCGATCGGCAACGCCATCTTCGCGGCCACGGGGCTCCGGCTTCGCAGGATCCCGTTCACGCCGGAACGGGTGCTAGCAGGGCTCGAGGCGATGGAATGATCCTCCTTCGCAATATCTACCATCTGGCGACGATGAACGATGCCGGGGACAGGTTCTCCGGCGTCGACGTTCTGCTCGACGGCGGACGCATCGCGGAGGTCGGTCGCGCGCTCGACGCCCCGGCCGGCGCCCGCGTCATAGACTGCTCGTCGATGGTCGCCATCCCGGGGCTCGTGAACCTGCACCACCACTTCTACCAGACGCTCCAGCGGAACGTCCCGCCGGCCCAGAACCGCAAGCTCTTTGACTGGCTCGTCACTCTCTACGACATATGGGCCGGCCTCACGCTCGACGCCCTCCGCGCGAGCACACGGCTGGCGTGCGCGGAGCTGCTCCTGACCGGCTGCACGATGTCGAGCGACCACATGTACGTTTTCCCGCAGGGAGTCCAGGGCGACCTCATCGGTGAGCAGGTCAAGGTCGCCCGGGAGATGGGCATCCGGTTCCATCCTACCCGCGGGAGCATGTCGCGGGGCCGCGACCAGGGTGGGTTGCCGCCGGACTCCGTCGTCCAGAGCGAGGATGAGATCCTGGCCGACTCCGAGCGCGTAATCGACGAGCATCACGACCCGGAGCCCTTCTCGATGACGCGGATCGCGCTCGCGCCGTGCTCGCCGTTCTCGGTGACCGACGGGCTCATGGAACGGACGGCCGAGCTGGCGCGCCGCAAATGCGTGCTTCTTCACACGCACGTCGCCGAGACAGAGGATGAGACCAGGTTCTGCCTCGAGACTCACGGCGTGAGGCCGCTCGGTCTCATGGAGCGCGTGGGGTGGGTCGGCCGCGACGTCTGGTTCGCCCACGGAGTGCACTTCAACGACGAGGAGATCGATCTGCTGTCGGAGACCGGCACCGCCATCGCGCACTGCCCGACCTCCAACATGCGGCTCTCGTCCGGCGTAGCCCCCGTGCCGCGCTTCCTAGAGAGGGGAGTGCGCGTGGGCCTGGCCGTCGACGGGAGCGCCAGCAACGACACGTCTGACATGCTGGGCGAGATGCGCAACTGCCTCCTCGTTCACCTGCTTGCTCACGGCCCAGAGTCGATCACCGCTGAGGACATCGTGAGGATGGCCACGCGCGGAGGCGCCGACATCCTGGGCCGCGACGAGATCGGATCGATCGAGGCCGGGAAGGCAGCCGACATCGTGCTCATCGACATGAACCGCCTGGGCTACGCCGGCGCCCAGTCCGATCCCGTTGCCGCGCTCCTCTACGCCGGCTTCGACCACCGCGTCGACTACACCATAGTCAACGGCGAGGTAGTGGTCGACGGAGGCCGCCTCGTGAACGGCGATGAGCGCGAGATCGCCCGCGAGGCCGCCGACATCTCCTTCCGCATGCTTGAGGCCGCTGGCGTCGAGACGCCGTGGCCGATGAAGCCGCCACGCAGCTGAGCTTACTCCGCCCCGCAGTCTTGTGACCGTCCCGGCGCCGCGGCACCGCCGCGCGACGGCCGAGACGTCCACGGCGTTCACACCCGTCGAATCGACCAGCTCTGAGGGATCCCGGGATGGCCCGTTTCTTGGGGTCAATTGCGGTGCGTTATGACTGGGTCCGCATCCTGCATCGCAGGAGCGTCAAGGCGGACAGGCGATGGGCTGCGTGTGGATCACTGAGGTCCGCCTGCCGCAGGCTAGCGTGACGGCGGCCCCCACGCTCAGAGAACGATTGCTGGAGTGGACGGTCAGCCCGTTCGACGGGTGGTGACGAGGGGAGGATGGGATGGCTCGGACGGTATCGGCATTGGTGATGGCGGCGGCGTTCGTTCTGTGCGCGGCATCGGCCTCGGCGCTCGACGTCTGGAACCGCGTCATGTTCTACGAGATCTACTACTACGTCCCCGGATTCGACATCCACAACGAGTACATCGAACTAATCAACGCAGGCGGAACCGTGGCGTTCCTGGACGGCGCCGTCATAACCGACGAGGGCGACGAGGGAATGCCGGAAGGTGTGTACAAGTTCCCCGGCGTTCATGGTGGGCACACCTTGCCCATTCAACCCGGGCAGATCCTGCTCATAGCCGTCGATGCCGTGCCGGGCGAGATCGAGCCGGACCTGTCTCATGCCGACTGGGAGTTCAAGCATCCCGCCGACGACAACGACAATCCCGACGTGCCTAACATCACGCTCGTGAGCGGCTCGAACTGCGACCTGGCGCTCGCCAACTCGGGCGACGGGCTCGTACTGGCGACCGGGGTCGACTCGACCGCCGCCATCGATTGCTCGACCGTAGTCGACGGCGTCAACTGGGGCGGCGTCGCTGATCCCGTTCCCATCGGATGGACCGTCTGCTCAGACCCGGAGTACGCCGAGCTGGTGCCCCAGGGGAACTCGCTCGCCCGTTGTCCGGGCGGAGTCGACCACAACAACACGAGCGCGAGCGACTGGTTCATGATGATACCGACCCCCGGCGAGACGAACCTGCCGTCCTTCCCGAGCGACTGCTCCAATCCGGTGAGACAGGAGAGCTGGGGCGTCATCAAGGCGCTCTACCGCCGTTGACCGGTGCCGTGCGAGCGGGTAGAATCTACGTGCTCACCGACGTAGGTCTTCACGCATGCACACAGGCTCCGGAGGCAGCGGAATGGCATACTCGAAGGATACCCGCGCCGCCTTTGCGCGCGAGATACAGGAGATCAAGCAGAGCGGCCTCTTCAAAGAGAAGAGGTTCATCTGGTCGCCTCAGGCGGCAGAGATCGAGGTCGAGTATCCGGAGGGAGCGCAGCGCGAGCGGGTGCTCAACTTCTGCGCGAACAACTATCTCGGTTTCTCGAGCCACCCGGAGGTCATCAAGGCGGCTCACGAGGGCCTGGACGCGCGCGGCTTCGGCATGAGCTCCGTGCGCTTCATATGTGGCACGCAGGACATACACAGGGAACTTCAGGACCGCGTGACCGCGTTCCTCGGCACTGAGGACACTCTGCTCTTCCCGTCGTGCATGGACGCGAACGCGGGCGTCTTCGAGGCGATACTCGGCAAGAGCGACGTCATCATCTCGGATCGGCTCATCCATGCGTCTCTCATAGACGGCATCCGCCTGTGCAAGGCCGAGCGCGAGATCTTCGAGCACATGGACATGGGCGACCTCAGGAAGAAGCTCGAGGCCCACAAGGACAAGCCGCGTAAGCTTATCGTCACGGACGGCGTCTTCTCGATGGACGGTGACCTGTGTCCGCTGGACGAGATGTGCGACGTCGCCGACGAGTACGGGGCGATGGTGCTGGTCGACGACTCGCACGCCACGGGCTTCATCGGCCCGAAGGGGAGAGGCACCCACGAGCACTTCGGTATCATGGACCGCGTCGACATCATCACGACGACGTTCGGCAAGGCGCTCGGAGGCGCGTCCGGCGGCTGCGTGTCGGGACGCAAGGAACTCGTCGAGCTTTGCCGGCAGCGGGCTCGGCCGTATCTCTTCAGCAACTCGCTGTCGCCGGCCATCGTGAGCGCCACCATCCGCGTCATCGAGCTTCTGACCGAGTCGACGGAGCGTCGCGACAAGCTGGCGGAGAACACGAAGTACTTCCGCGAGAAGATAACGGCGGCCGGCCTGAACGTGCGCCCAGGCCAGACGCCCATCGTGCCGGTGATGCTCTACAACGCCAAGCTTGCCAACGACATGGCACGCGACATGTACGCGGAGGGCATCTACGTCATCGGTTTCTTCTTCCCCGTGGTGCCGAAGGGACAGGCGCGCATACGCGTTCAGCTCTCGGCCGGCCACGAGAGAGAGCACATCGACAGGTGCGTCGAGGCCTTCAGGAAGGTCGGGCAGAAGTACGGCATCCTCGGGCTCGATGAGAAGGGGATCGTGGCGAAACACGGACTCTAGCCACCGTCCCACGCTGCTTGGGACATCGAGGACGCTCCAACGAGAAACGGGGGCCCTTCAGGGCCCCCGTTTCGTCTGACCGGCCATCAGCGGGACCTACCTGTACAGCACGCCCGCCTCGTGCCTGGCCCTGAGCCTACGCAGCATGTCCTCCGTCATCGAGTCGATGTCGAAGTCGGGCTCCCAACCCCACTCGGCACGCGCAGCGCTGTCGTCGATCGACGACGGCCACGACTCGGCGATCTTCTGCCGGTAGTCGGGCTCGTACGTTGCCTCGAATGCGGGTATCCGCTTCCGGATCGCCGCGGCCAGCTCGCCCGGCGTGAAGCTCATGGCGGCGACGTTGAAGTCGCCGTGATGCTTGAGTCCGGACGCGTCGGCCTCCATTAGTTCGATGGTGGCCTTGATACAATCGGGCATGTACATCATCGGGAGCCTGGCGTCCTCGCTGAGGAAGCACGTGTACGAGCCCTTCTCCACGGCCTTGTAGAAGATCTCCACCGCATAGTCGGTCGTGCCCCCGCCGGGCAGAGTCTCCGCCGAGACGATACCGGGGTAGCGCAGACCCCTGGCGTCCACGCCGAACCGGCGCACGTAGTAGTCGCACAGAAGCTCGCCCGTGACCTTGGTGACGCCGTACATCGTCGCGGGCTTCAAGACCGTCTCCTGCGGCGTGTTCTCCTTGGGACATCCCTCTCCGAACACTGCGATGGAACTCGGGCAGAGGACCTGCGCGAGTTCAAGCTCGCGCGCAACCTCGAGCGCGCTCATGAGTCCCCTCACGTTGACGTCCCACGCCAGCGCGGGCTCGCGCTCTCCCTTGGCGGAGAGGATCGCCGCCATGTGGAGTATTGTATCGACCCCATGACGCCTCGCGATGTCCGCGAGCTTCCCGGCGTCGCGCACGTCCACCTGCTCGAACGGCCCCCGGCACTCGCCCTCTCCGGGCGTCTTGAGGTCGGTCGCGACGACGTTGTCGTCGCCGTAGCGCCGCCTCAGCTCTACCACCAGCTCGGTTCCGATCTGGCCGCATGAGCCGGTGACCAGTATGCGTCTCATCTTGCCTCGAGGCACTTCCAGACCCCCACTTGTGGTTAGTCAGACCCTCCGAAGCGCCCCTGTAGACTAGCAGATTCGGGCGCGTGGGGCGACGGCTATCCGCTTCGGGCACACGGGGCGACGGCTATCCGCCGGGTCGGTTGGCCGGACAATGCCGTTTCCCGAGAGACCGTCAGTGGTCTATAATCGCGCGTCGTGAGGTGAGGCTTCCGGACGGCATGAGACGGGAGAGACCATGCACCAGAGGAAGTGGGAGAACCTCCTCGACCAGATAGAGCGGATGTTCGGCTTCGTCGAGCATACGAGGGAGGAGTTTCCGGAGCGGCATCTGACCGTCGAGACGGCCGTCTTCGACGGGGCCACGGGGCGGATGAAGCTCGAACGCGCCGTGAAGCCGCTCGTCCTGGACAAGAAGATGACATACTCCAAGCGCATCGGCGGCGAGGTCGACGTTGAGTATGTTCTCTCCGAGGACGAGTTCGTCGACACCGTGAAGTTCTTCCGCTGGGACAAGCTCGCACGTCAGTGGAAGCAGATGGACATCTCCGAGCTGGGGCGCTAGTACGGTGCCCTTGAGCACGAGACCGCGCAGACAGGCATCGGCATCCCCCCGGCGGCCGCGGCCCGCTCCGCAACATCCCCGCCTGCTGCGGTTCAATCCGGAACACTCTCGCAGGCATTTCCGCACCGCGATCTGTGGCCTCCCACGAAGCCGGCCATCGCTCAACTCACATCGGCTGGTATGGAACTTGCTCGTTCATCGCGCGTCGGCTGGGCGCACGGTCCGGACGCCGCACGGCGCCCTGGACCCCGTGGCCCGGCCTCTCCAGGGGGGGAGATGGAGGAGGCCAAGGGCAAGATCCTTGTCGTAGACGACGAGTCCTACGTGCGGGACATCATCAGCAGGAAGCTGGGCGCCGAGGGCTACGCCTGCGAACAGGCCGAGAACGCTGAGAAGGCGCTCTCGATGATCAGCCAGGGCGAGTACGAGTGCGTCCTTTCGGACATCAACATGCCCGGGATGGACGGCATCGAGCTCCTGCGCAACATCCGCGTGGCCGACCGCGACGTCGCGGTCATCATGGTCACCGGCGCTCCCGACCTTGACGGCGCCCTTGAGGCTATGCGCCTCGGGGCGCACGATCATCTGTCGAAACCCTTGAATCTCGACCACCTCTCACTTACTGTCGACCGTGCCATCGAGAAGAAGCGGCTGGTTGAGGAGAACCGCGAGTACCAGCGCGACCTCGAGTCCAAGGTCGAGGAGCGGACGAAGCAGCTATACGACGCCAACGAGGAGCTGCGGAAGCTCTTCATGGGGAGCATAAAGGCCCTTGCGCAGGCCCTCGAGGCCAAGGACGAGTATACGCAGGGCCACTCGGAGCGGGTCTCCGAGATCGCGGTCGGCATCAGCAAGTACCTCTCGCTGAACGAGGTCGAGATACAGGACATCTGGCTCGCCGGGCTCCTGCACGACATCGGGAAGATAGGCGTCCGCGAGAGCGTGCTCAACAAGCCTGGCAAGCTGAATGCAGATGAGTGGGCGTCGATACAGCGTCACCCGGTCGTCGCCGAGCGCATCCTCTGTCCGATCGAGGAGCTCTCCGCAGTCATCAGCATGGTCCGCAATCATCATGAGCGGTTCGACGGGAGCGGCTATCCCGATGGCCTTCGGGGAGGGAACATACCCCTGGGCGCTCGCATACTGTCTGTTGCCGACGCATACGACGCCCTCACGTCGAGGCGCCCCTACCGCAAGGCCCTCTCCGTGAAGGAGGCGCTCAGGGTGCTCGAGGACGCGAGCGGCACTCAGTTCGACCCAGTGATCGTGAGGGCCTTCGTCAGCTCTACCGATCTCCACAAACTGGCCTCGGAAACGCGCCGCCCGGTGGGCGGCCCCGTTTCCTTGCAGGATGCGAAGGGGGGCCGCGCGGCTCTTGCAGGGCCTTTCCCGATTCGCCCGTCTGACGAGGCGTAACGCACACACTACAAACGACTTAACACCCATCTTCGCACGCCTATCACACTGGCATGAGGCTTGCTGTTATAGCAGTAGAAGATGCACATGGCGTTGCGAACGCGCGCAGAGACAAGGACTTAGAGCTTGAGTCAGATCAGACAGGACACCGGCGCTCTGCTCGATCTCCAGAACTGCGAGATCGATCCGCACGTGGTGCGGCTCGTGCCGCCCGAGATGGCGCGTCGCTTCTGCGTCGCGGCCGTCGGGCGCGACGGGGACACGCTGCTCCTGGCGATGGAAGACCCGCTTGACGTCATCGCATGCGACACCGTGGCCGCGAACACGGGCTACGAGGTGAAGCCGGCGGGCGCCACTCGGGACCAGATCCTCGGGGTCATCGACGCGCACTACGGCGAGTCGCTCGACATCGAGAAGAGCATACAGAACATCGTCGGCGTAGAGGTCGAGAGCTCGCGCGAATCGGACGGCGAGGGCGAGCAGCTCTCCATCGAGCCCAACGACGCTCCGGTCATCCGCCTTGTCAATCTCATCCTTCTTCAGGCGATCGAGGAAGGCGCCAGCGACATCCATATCGAGCCGGCAGAGAAGGGGCTGGCGGTGCGTCTCCGCGTCGACGGCGTTCTTCGCGAGATCCTGCCGCCCCCCAAGAGAATGCAGTGGGCCATCACCTCCAGGATCAAGATTCTGTCAAGACTGAACATCTCCGAGAGGCGGCTCCCGCAGGACGGCAGCTGCCGCGTGCGCGTCATGCACAAGGTGGTGGACATCCGTGTGTCGATCATACCGACCATCTACGGCGAGAAGGTCGTGATGCGTCTCCTGGACAAGGCCAACCTGAAGACGAATCTGGAGGATCTGGGATTCGACGAACGCTCCCTGGGCATCATCAACAACGCCATCCAACAGCCACACGGGATGGTTCTGCTGACCGGCCCGACGGGAAGCGGGAAGACGACGACTCTCTACTCGGCGCTCACGAAGATCAACTCGCCTGAGAAGAACATCATGACTGTCGAGGACCCGGTCGAGTACGAACTGGCCGGCATCAACCAGGTGAGGGCGAGACCGGAGATCGGGCTGGACTTCGCGGCCGCGCTTCGGTCGTTTCTCCGGCAGGACCCGGACGTGATCCTGGTCGGCGAGATCCGAGACCTGGAGACGGCGGCGATCGCCATCAAGGCGGCCCAGACCGGGCACCTGGTCTTCAGCACGCTGCACACGAACGACGCGACCTCGACGGTCGACCGCCTCATGAACATGGGCGTCGAGCCTTATCTGATCTGCTCGTCACTCAACCTCGTGATCGCACAGCGGCTCGTCAGGTGCATCTGCCCGAAGTGCAAGGAGCCGTACGAGCCGGACCCGGCTCTGGTCGAGCGCTTCCACGAGATCCTGCCCGATGCGGGCGATGTGACGTTCTATCACGGCGCCGGTTGCGTCGCGTGTTCCAAGTCCGGATACAAGGGCCGGATGGCCCTTTATGAACTTTTTCCTATGTCACGTGAAGTTAAGGACGCTGTCTTGCAGGGGGTTGTGGGCTCGGGGATACGTGACCGGGCTCTTGCAGCGGGAATGGTCCCTCTTGTGGCCAACGGTATGCAGAAGGTGCGTGAGGGGCTGACGACGCTCGACGAGGTGCTGACCGTGACCAGTGGGACGGTCTGAGCGCGCCGGGCGCCAGATGGAGACTAGACCATGACGACCGCGATAATGAAGCTTCTGGAGGAGATGGTGAAGCGCAGGGCATCAGACCTGCACCTTACACCGGGCGTGCCGCCGCAGTTCCGCGTTGACGGTGTGCTCGTGCCGGCCGACCAGGCGCCGCTGAATCCTGAGCAGTGCCGTGAGCTATGTCACGCGATGCTCGACGAGAAGCGCATAGCCAGGCTCGAAGCGGAGAAGGGGATCGACACTTCCCTCTCCGTGGAGGGGCTCGGTCGTTTCAGGCTCAACATCTATCACCAGCGCGGCACGGTCGCCGGAGCGGTGCGGCACCTCCCTTGGGAGATACCAGCTCTGGATAGCCTCGGCGTTCCACCGGTGATGAAGGAGTTCTGTGAGAAGCTCTCCGGTCTCATTCTCGTCAGCGGCCCGACCGGGTCGGGGAAGTCGACCACGATGGCATCGATGATCTCGTATATCAACGACAGGCAGAACGTGCATGTCGTGTCCATCGAGGACCCGATCGAATACCTGCACAGGCATAAGTTCTCCATCGTGAATCAGAGAGAGGTCGGGCGCGATACGCCGACCTTCGCCGACGCCGTCAGGCAGGTCCTGAGGCAGGACCCGGACGTGATCTGCATCGGTGAGATCCGCGACCTGGAGACCGTCAGGACGGCTCTGACCCTGGCCGAGACCGGCCATCTTGTGCTCACCACAGTGCATACGAGTGAGGCTCCTCAGGCCATCAGCCGAATCCTCGACATATTCCCGCCGCATGAGCAGCAGGGCGTCAGGACCCAGATCTCGCTCTCCCTGGATGCCGTGCTCGTGCAGCAGCTGCTTCCCGATGCGTCGGGAACGGGACGTGTGCTCGGGACGGAGCTCATGGTTGCGACCTCCGGAATCAGGAACCTCATCCGCGAGAACAACCTGCAGCAGCTCCGGTCCGCCATAGAGACCGGTGCCAGGGACGGCATGCACACGATGAACTCTTCGCTCATGAGACTGGTGGGCGAGGGTCGGATAACGACGGAGACAGCGCTCGCGTGCTCGAACGACGTGAAGGGCATCCTGCGCGATCTCGGTAGGACAGCTCAGGGAACGTCGAAGCGCGCGGCTCACTAGTCGCGCTCACAGCGTGAGGAAGAACGGATGACTGACTTCGCGTATACGGCAAAGGCGGGTAACGGCAGAACGGTCAAGGGCATCCGCGCGGCCGAGAGCGAGATGGGACTCGTCTCTCTGCTTCGCAAGGAGAACCTGACCGTCATCGCCGTGGCGCCGGCGTCGGCCGTTTCGAAGCGCCCTAAGCCGAAGAGCGGCAAGGTCAAGATCAAAGACCTCGCCATCCTCTGCCGGCAGCTCTCGGCCATGCTCGACGCCGGCCTGCCGGTGCTCCAGTCCCTCGAGGCAATATCGGACCAGATTGATAGTCCGGTGCTTGCTGAGGTACTCGCTCAGACGGCCACCAACATCGAAGCCGGGGCGACTCTGTCGCAGTCGCTCGAGAGGCACGACAGGGTGTTCTCGATACTGTTCATCGCGATGGTGCGCGCCGGCGAGGAGGCGGGAGCGCTGCCGAGCGTGCTGTCACGTCTGGGCGACTATCTCGAGGCCAGGGACGCGCTCACCAGGAAGATACGCTCCGCGTCGACCTATCCGGCCTTCATCGCTGGGTTCTTCGTGGTCGCGGTCGCGGGCATCATGCTCTTTCTCATTCCTCAGTTCGAGGGCATCTTCGCCGACTTCGACCTTCAGCTTCCCACGCTGACGAAGGTTCTGATCGTGATGTCGCGGTTCATCGGGCACAACCTGGTCTGGGAGCTTCTCGCTATGGGCGGCGCCTCGTACGCCTTCTGGCGCTGGAAGTCGACCCCGGGCGGCAAGCGCAAGCTCGACACCCTCATTCTCAAATCTCCGGTATTCGGGAAACTGGTGCTCAAGGCGTCCGTGGCGCGGTTCAGCAAGACGCTGGGCACGCTCATGGACAACGGCGTGTCGGTCGTGGCGGCGCTCGAGATAGTCGGCAAGACATCGGGCAACACGATCGTCAAGGAAGCGATCGATGTGGTCGGTGATGGAGTGGTCAACGGGTCGACGATCTCCGACAAGCTGGCGGAGTCGTCGATCTTCCCGAAGATGGTGGTGAGCATGGTCTCGGCTGGTGAGGGGGCGGGCAATCTGCCCGAGATGTTGGATAAAGTGTCTGACTTCTATACCAAGGAGGTTGACGCGGCAGTAGACGCCCTCACCTCGATGATCGAGCCGGCCCTGATAGTGGGACTGGGCGCGATCGTCACCGTGGTCGTGCTTGCGATCTACCTGCCCATCTTCCAGATGGCGACAGGGATCGATTGATCAGTAGTTCACCAAGGGCTTCAAAGACAGCGCGAGAGGAGGTGAATACTATGCTGCGCAGAAACCAGAGGGGTTTCACCCTCGTAGAGCTGATGATCGTTGTCATCATCGTTGGCATTCTGGCTGCTGTGGCCATCCCGATGTACCAGGGCGCAACTGAGCGCGCCAAGGCATCGGAGGCGGTGGCTGCGCTCGGCACGATCCGTGGCGCGTTGCGCGTCTACTATGCTGAGCACGGAACGTACGTGAACGGAAGTTTCACGGACGGCGCCCAGGTCACCAATGGCGGCGTCCTGGATGTGAGTGACACCGATCTGTTGGGCCGCTACTTCAGCACCACTTGCTACACGTTCAGAGGTGATGCTGCTGCTAACGCCTTCACCGTCGAGTGTGACGGGTCGGCAAGCACGGCGCCAAATGCTGGTGAGGTCTCGTCGATCGTCCGCACGATCAACCAGGCGGGCGACATCGGCTCCTCCTAGCACCTAAGTTGACATCATGCCTGGGGGCGGCGCGAGGCGTCGCCCCCGGGAACCAGGGCGGGGGAGGTACCGGGAACGAAGACTGCTAAAGGTCATGCCATGGCTCCTCGGCAGGAGGGCTCGACCCTCCGAAGAAGGAGTCCCCGAAGCCGGGTGCTGCATCAGGGGGTCAGGGAGGTAGAGACGATGTTCTCGAGTTTCGACGGCGACAGGGGATTCACACTCATAGAGCTTATGATCGTCGTCATCGTCGTCGGCATTCTGGCCGCCGTGGCCATTCCGATGTACCAGGTCATACCGGAGCGGTCCAGGGCGACGGAGGCCGTGGCCGGGTTGGATGCCATACGGTCATCTCTCCGCGTGTACTACGGTGAGCATGGGTCCTACTCGAACGCGAGCTTCGTGGACGGAGAGCGAGTTACCGTGGGCGGCATCCTGGGAGTGAAGGATGTCGATCTGAGCGGACGGTACTTCAGCTCGGAGAGCTACACGTTCCTCGGCGACGCTTCGGCCAACTCCTTTGTGATCGAGTGCGACGGCGCGGCCAGCACGGCGCCCAAGGCGGCCGATGCTTCCAACATCGTGGTGACGATCGACCAGGCGGGTGAGATCGATACTTCATGGTAAGCGGTATTCGTAGCGCTTGGGCGCGCAACGGGAGACGTAGCGAGCACTGCTAAGCGTGCGAGCGGACCGGCGATCTGGCTGGGATTGGATGCGCCGGCCCTGCTGGGGGAGTTCCTGCGTGATCACTTCTGAGAGCAAGAAGCTCATCGGCCTCGACCTGGGCACGAGCTCGGTGAAGCTCGTCGAGTTGTCCTACTCGGCGGGAAGCTACGAACTCGAGAGGCTGGCCCTCGTCCCGATGGGTCAGGGTGAGCAGCAGACCACCGCTGCCCGCGCTCTCTCGATGATCCTCGAGTCCGAGACCGTTCAGAACAGGCGCGTGGCCACGTCCGTCAGCGGACCCCACGTGGCCGTCCGCGTTCTGAGGTTCCCCCAGCTGTCCAAGGGCGAGATCGAGGGTGCCGTGTGGTACGAAGGCAGCCAGGTCATCGCCTTCGACATCAAGGACGCCTACGTCGACTACTCCGTGCTGTCCACCGAGGAAGCGAAGAACGAGGGCGACACGGGGCGCACAGACGTGCTCTTCGTGGCGGCCAACAAGCCGGAGGTCGACTGGAGGACGGGCGTACTGACAAAGTCGGGTCTCGAACCGAGGTTCGTCGGTGTCGACATGCTCGTGCTGCTCGACGCGGCTCTCATGGAGCCGGACGTACCGCAGACTGTCGCCGTGCTGCACGTCGGCGCCTCCAGCACAGGCATAGGAGTCACCCAGGGCGGAGCCACGCCCTTCGCCAGAGACCTCGAAGTAGGCGGCAACGCGTTCACTCACGTCATATCCGAGGCGCTCAACGTGCCGATGTCCGAGGCCGAGACGATCAAGGTTACGCGGGTTGGGTGGACGCCCGAGGTCGAGATGGCCGTCGAGGATGTCATTCGCAAACTCGTAGGCGAGATACACCGGTCGATGATGTACTACCAGACCAGAAGCCATGGTGCGAGGGTCGAGAAGATCCTCCTCTGTGGAGGAAGCTCACGCCTCTGCGGTCTCAAGGAGGCTACAGAAGAGACGCTGGGGATCCCGGTCGTCTCTTGGAGCCCGATGGGCAGGGTGCGCGTCGATGGCGGGCGCTTCGATCTGCCTTCTGTCGAGCAGCTGTCGCCGTTCGTTGCCCTGGCGACGGCCCTGGCGATGAGGACGGAGGTCGCCTAGGCGTGTACGACATCAACCTCATACGCAGAACGATAGTCCCGGAGATACACAAGCGAGTGTTCTTCTCCGTCATGTCGTTCACAGTGCTGGCGTTTCTGCTCACCGGTCTGGCGGTGTTCTTCTTCTCGATGGGGAACCTGCGTGTCATCGACGTCTACGCCAACGAGCTGCACCACCTCGAGGAGGACCTTTCACTGCTCTATCCGGGCACGCCGACTCACGAGGAACTCTCCATCGTCTTCGCGAGGATCCAGCCGGATCTCAAGGAGATGGCGGCCGGCCTGGGGACGCGCGTCGAGATGACGTCGCTCTGGGAGAGCATAGCCGAGGCGGTTCCGGACAGCGTGTGGCTCACCCGAGTGTCCGTGAGTGCGCCAACGCAGGCGAGCAAGGGCAGCAACGGATCCAAGAAGCACGACGGCGGCCTGGTCATCGAGGGCAGGGCGGTCACCGGAGAGGGACAGCGGGGGAGCGCTCTGATACGCGTGTTCGCGAAGGCGATTCAGGCCGACCCCACGCTCGGCAGGTACGTGTCCGATACGAAGTTCGTGGAGACGGGCATCAACGAGGTGGGTGGCGCGTTGATCATCGGGTTCGAGATCACGTGCGCGCTACGGTAGAGAACCGCCTCGACCGATAGGCTCTGGAAGGGCTGAGAATGGGTCTTCAGCATGCCATACACGATGTCCGCGAGGAATCCGGGACCGAGGCTGGTTCGAGCCGCATCCCGGGTCTTGCCGGGTTGGCCAGGAAGGCCGGCCGGTTGGTGGTCGCCATCCCGAGACTCATCAAGGGGCCGCGGACCGGGAGGATGCCCATCTGGCGCGTGCTCGCCATGTGCGTCCTCGTATACATCGCCGCTCTGAATCTGGCGAACTTCCTGGTGGTGCGTCCGGTGCGTTCCAAGCTTGACGGACTCGTGGAGCAGAAGGCGGTCATCGAAGACTTCCTGCTGCTCCGCCAGTCCGGACAAGCCGTGGCGGGCGTCAGGGACGCGCTCATGCGCGGTGACGAGCGTGTCACTGTCCTTGGCGACGTGCGCCAGATGGCGGCCGACGCGGGGTTGCGAATCGTTGGTGAGCCGGTGTTGCTCGCCCCGCATGACGCTTCAAAGAAGATGACCGAGTACCCGATCGAGATCACGCTCAGGGGCTCGTACCACGAGGTTGGTGGATTCCTCAGGATGGTGGAGAGCTCACATAGAATTCTTTCCGTTCAGAAAGTGGAGTTGGACGCCAGCGAATCATCGGCCTCGAGCGCCGAGGCAGTGGTAACTCTGGCGGCGCTCGCCTGGGAGGAATAGGGGTCATGGCCAGTCTGCTCGCGGGAGCCGCGTCACTCGGCGAGAACAAGAAGAAGCTGGGCATGGTGGCCGGCTTGATGGTCGTCTTGCTCGTCGTGCTCGTCGTGCGGTTCGCCATGCCGGGCGGCGTGTCGACCGATTCGGCCGGCGCACATGGCGGTTTCGGTCGAGGGCGTGCTAGTCTGCTGGACTCGCAGCCGGCGTATCTCGAGACGATCGCCCGCATCGCCAGACTGCAGTCAGAGAAGACGTACGACGCCGGAGACATGCGCGATCCCATGCAGCCACTCATCAGAGAAAGGAATGCCCCGCCTGCAGAGCCGCGCGGCACCGAGGATGTACCGCTCTCTACAGAGCTTCCCATGATGTCTCTGCACGGAGTGATCTGGGATCCCGAGAACCCGATCGCCATCATCGACGGGCTCGATCTGAGAGTCGGCGACACCATCAAGGGGGCTCGCATCGTTGAGATCGGATTCGACCAGGTTGTGCTCACGTACAGGTCGAGACGGCACGTCTTGACCGTCGAATAAGGAGGAGGAGCATGTTCGTCGCTTGCAGAAGGTTCCCTATCTACCTCGCGATCACGACGGTCCTGCTGGCGGCCATGATGCTACTGGCGCTGCCGCAGACGTCCTGGTCCCAGGATACGGGGCAAGACGCTTCCCAGGTTCGGAGTCAGCGCATCACGCTGAACCTCCAGAACGTCACGCTGGGCAGCGTGCTGAAGATCATGACCCAGAAGTCCGGAATCAACTTCCTGATCGGGTCTCAGCTGGTCGGCAAGGAGATCAACGTCTACCTCGAGAACGTCCTGGTCGAGGACGCCCTGGCCGCCATCATGAGGGCTAACGGACTGTGGTACACGCGCCAGAAGGGCACTAATATCTACGTCATCACGGACGCCCCCGAAGGGCCTCCTGTGACGACGATCACTGAGGTGATGCGACTCAGCTACGCAGCCGCGCCGGAACTCGAGGAGACCGTCAAGGCCGTTCTCACCGACGCGGGCAGCATCGTCGTGGAGGAGCGCACTAACTCGCTCGTGATCTCGGACATCCCGGAGAACATGTCGACGCTCCAGAGCATCATCAGAGATCTCGACGTACAGACCGGCCAGGTTCTCATCGAGGCCAAGATCGTCGAGTTCACCGAGGAGGCGGCCACCGAGCTGGGCATCTCGTGGGGCTTCAGCGACTACGAATCCGGTGACGCGAACGGAACGGGCAGCTATACCTACGGCAGCACGTTCAACCAGGGCACGAGCGACGAGGGTGTCTTGTCGCTCACGTTCGGTAAGTTCGATTCGTTCGTGGAGCTTCAGGACCTGAATGTGAAGCTCGACGCAATGAAGAAGGACGGACTCGCCCAGGTGCTCGCGAAGCCGCACATCCTGACCCTGGACAACAAAGAGGCGCTGATCGAGATAACGACCCATCTGGCTCTTGCGAAGAAGGTCACGTACAGAGAGGGTGGTCAGGAGTCGACCGTCGAGCCGATCTTCGGCGACGTCGGTGTGACGCTCAAGGTCACGCCTCACATCAACAACGACCAGTTCGTGACCATGAACATAGAGCCCATGGTCAGCTCGGCCCAGCGGTCTTCCTACTTCCCGGACGAGGCCGTTGACACGAAGCAGCGCAAGGCCAAGACGACCGTAATGGCCAAGAATGGTGAGACGGTGGTGATCGGGGGATTGCTGCGCAAGGACGTCGTTGAGACGCACTTCAAGGTGCCGATCTTGGGCGACATCCCGCTTCTTGGCGCGCTCTTCCGCAAGAGCATCACGAGCGACACCGACAGCGAGGTCGTGGTGTTCCTGACGCCTCGTCTCGTTGGTGCCGAGGAACTGAGCCAGCTGAGCAAGCGCATGGAGTCGGACTTCGACGCCAGGCTGCAGGAGTAGCGCCGAATGGCAGTGCTGCTGTTCATCGCCGGTACGATCATCGGCAGCTTTCTCAACGTCATCATATACAGAATGCCACGGGGGCGGTCGATAGTCCGCCCCCGGTCGGCATGTCCGGAGTGCGGAGCGCCCGTGCGTCCGCGGGACAACATCCCCGTCGTCAGCTTCCTGCTGTTGCGGGGGAGGTGCAGGGACTGCGGGACGCGCATACCCCTCAGGTATCCGGCAGTTGAGATCCTCGCGGGTCTGATCCCGGTGCTCATCTTTGCGGTGTACGGTGCGGGAACCGAACTCGCGGTCTATTGGCCGGTGTCCTGTGCGCTGCTCGTCATCACCTTCGTCGACCTGGACCTCAAGATCATTCCCGACAAGATCACTCTGCCCGGCCTCGTGGCGGGGCTCGTCGTGTCGCCGGCCGTCGGTCTCACGACTCTGCCGGAGTCGCTGATCGGAGCCGTCGTCGGTGGAGGAGTTCTCTATCTGATAGGGCTCCTCGGTGCGATGGCCTTCCGCAAGGAGAGCATGGGTGGGGGAGACATCAAGCTTGCCGCCATGATGGGCGCCTTCCTCGGGTGGAAGGCGGTGCTCTTGACGCTCTTCATCGCTTTCTTCGTTGGGGCCGTGGCAGGAGTTGCCGTGCTCGCCCGACGGGGGAGGAGCGTGGACCACACGATCCCCTTCGGACCCTTCCTCGCACTCGGCTCCTTCGTATCCATGGTGTGGGCCGAGTCACTGCTCGCCTGGTACCTGAAGCTCCTCAGCTAGGAACGCACACAGCGAGTCGCTCCTCACCCGGTAACCCAACTGAGGCTACCGGGCCGGGGTGTTGAGATCACACGGGTGGGTCCCGCTCGCCTTGGCGCGCGGCATCTGATGTTCCCGGGATAGTGATGTTCGTCGGACAGAGCGGCGGGCGGTTCGAGTGGAGCGTCTAGGCGCCTATCACCGTGGTCACACTAAGGCTGTCGCGCGGGCTGGCGACCGGCCATCTGAGCTTCACTCTCACGGACTTGAAGCGTACGGAGTCCCCGGGGCTGGGCAGCGCGACCGGCGTGACGTTCCACGTGAGCTCGCCCATGACGTTATCCGTCGCGTCCTGGGGAGACCCCTCGCTGACTATGATGGTTGCGTTGGACGGATGCGTGCCTGCGGTCAGACAGACGCTGGACACATCGGAGTCGGAGCCGACAGAGCCGTACCCCGCCCGCATCAGCTGCTCGACCTTGCGTTCTACCAGCGTCAGCGCCATCCGTTTCTCTCCGCGGTGGGACGTCATTACACGGCCGGCCACCATGGAATTGAAGACCGGGACCACGATGATGCCCAGGACGACGACCGCTATGAGCACTTCGATCAGGCCCGTCCCGCGCTGCGCACGGAGGTCGGGTGTCTTGTCACCCTCGGTGGCCTTTCTGTATCCAGTCAACATCAGTCACCTCGTGCCTGGTTTCTAGTTCCTGCAGACCACGGTGGAGGATAGGACGACCGGCAGGTCGTCGCCAGGGTGGTCCGCCGTGTTCCTGTCATCTCTAAGATAGAGGTCTACGTTCACCACCTTGGTCCCGACGGCATGGAACCTCACCGAGTCGACGTCAGACGCGATCTCGAACCCCGTGATGTCCATCAGTCGTCCCCCGGCGTCCAGATGGTAGCGGGCTACCAGACTGTCCACGCTGCCCGTCCAGTAGTAGACGCTGAGGGAGTCCCCTCCGCTCCCGACGGTCACCGTACTGCCGCGCCGAATCCCGCCGGCCATCATCTCGACAGCCAGTGAGCCGTCCATCTGGATGCGGGTGAGGGCGGCCGTTCCATTCCACGACTTGGTCGTCCCGATATAGGACGCCGTCGCCGCGATCATGACGCTTATGGCGACGCCTGCCCATATGAGGAGCTCGGTGAGCGTGAATCCGGACTGCCCCCGAGCGCCCGCGGCCCGTCTCAGTGATGTGGTGAAAGTGACCTGCATCGCTTCGTCCCTCGTCGCGGCCGTTCGGCCGATCCTCTTGCCTCTCAGGCCGCTCGGCGCCGCGTGCCCGCGTCCCCACTACACCTCGCGCCAGCGGAGTTCGTAGTATTTGCCCGTCATAAGGTAGCCCGGGGGCTGCAGTCTCTCGAAGCGCGGGTCGTACTCGTAGTTCTTGGCATAGCCTGTCTGCACGATGATCTGGTCGTTGTATAGGTATCCGGTGCCGACGGCGCCACGGTATCGCTGAATGATGCCTCCGTGTATCGTCAGCGTCCCGCGGGTTCCGCTGTCCCGGTAGTTCTCAACGTAGAAGGACGTGTTCAGAGCCATGATGTGGGCGTGGACGTTGCAGTCATTGTTGTTCGCCCAGGTGTCGGCGATGACGACGTTCGACTCGGAGACGAGGCCCAGGAGGTCGTCGCACCCCTGGTTCGGGCCATCGACAGGGTCGGCGTCGCGGTAGACGAGGTCGTTCGTGATCACGATGTCGCCCGAGGCGCCCACGGTGCAGGCTCCGTCGAGGACACCCTGGATATGCACGGTGCCGTTGACGTAGAACACACCATTGAACGACGAGATAGGGACGTCGTGCCAAACGCCTTTCTTGCTGTAGCTCACGTAGCCCCACATCCGGGAGCCGTTGAAGACGCGTCCGAACTCGATCTGCACATTGCCGTCGACGTAGATGCCGCCATTGTGGGCCAGCGTCTGGAGATCGTCGAGGTACTCAGGCAGCTCGATGCCGCTAGCGCCGAGTTCGTAGCCCTGATCGAACGAGGGCTGGTCGTGCGGTGCATTGTCTGGCTCCGGCGACTCCAGGTGATTCCAGTAGTCGCCGTTGTAGTACATGAAAGACGGGTCCGCGCTGGGGTCAGGGTCGTCCGGCCCACCGTAAGCGCTCGACACATGTCCCGCGAAGTGAGGGTCTCCCATGATGTGCATCTGCCCATTCGTGTGGAGTGCGCCGTTAAGGTAGTCGGCCGAACAGAACCAGACCGGGGTAATCGAACCGGGCAGGTGTTCGTCCTCCGTGAAGTAGATGAACTGGGCGAACGACTGGGTCATGACCTCCCGCTCCACGGTGCGCGTCTGGCCCCTAACACTGGCGGTACCGCGAATTGTGTAGTATTTCCTCGAGCGCCAGGGATTGTTGGAGTCCGGGATGACGGAGACGGTGTAGGTTCCGTAGTCAAGCGTCTCGGGTGCCGCCCCGAACGGGGAGAAAGCACTCAGTCCCGCAGGTGGGTCGTTCTGAGCCTCCAACCAGGTGTGCGCCTTCGCGATGCCCGACTCGGCCAGGTAGAGGGCTCTGGAGCGGTCGGCGCTGTGTGACGCCAGGGCAGCGTCGCGGGCAGCGAACTCGAAGACTGCGGCCGCCGTGAGGAGCATCACGAAGGCGACAACGGTCACGGCCACGAGGGCCGAGCCGGACTCGCTTGAGGTGAATGCAGGCAGTCTCTTCATGGTGATACCCCTCCTGCTATACGGGCGCCGCCGGCCTGGCCATTTGCCGCCGGCGTTTCAGGAAATCAGGGAGTAGCCATCATGCTTCGTTGCATAGAATGTGCCACGCGGCCAGTATGACAGGGTGGTATTGCGTTGCCAACTGCTTGGGAGGCAATGGATTACACAAACGCCCACTCGGATGAGCGGGCGTTCGGTAATTACACTGCCGCTGCGTGTTGCAGGGAGCCTACCAGGCGACGCGGGACTCGTAGGCGCCGATGGCGATGAGCTCTGCACCGTCGTCACTGATGTCGTCTATCGTGAAGCCATCGTCGAGGAAGAACTGGATGGTGTCTCCCTCTCGGATAACGAAGGACTCCCCCGAGACCGTGATCCGGTACATGCCCGCGGTGCACATCAGGACCATCTCACCGAGGATGGGGGTGCGTGAGAAGGAATCTCCAGCCTTTGTCTTCTTGTGGACGAGATGCGTGTTGCCCCATGGGCAGTCGCCCGTGAGCCTATCGAAATCGGCCGTCTTCCCGTCAGCGCCAACGGTGAACGAGCGCGTGCGCTCTCCCTTCCTGACAATGCATGCCGGGCAGAAGGCCCGCTCTTCTACGAAGTGAGCCGAACGTTCGTCCAGCGCCTTGGAAATGCGCTGAAGCGCGCCGATGGTGGGGGAGGTCTTCCCGCGCTCGATCTCGGAGATGTGAGTGGCGGACATGCCCGACCGCGCGGCTACCTCCTTCAGGGTCATGTTCTGCTTGAACCGCGCGAGCCTCAGACGCTCGCCTACTTCCTGCTTCGTTGGCATTCGTGTCTCCTGTGTTCAGCGTTGCCGGGGGAAAGGCTGCTTCAGAAAGGAAGAAGCATCGGGGAGGCCAGCGCGATCATGACCTCGTTCTCCTCTTCCCCCATGTTCTCAGATGTATAACCATCGTCGAGGCGGACCTGCAGGGTGTCACCCTCCCGCAGCACGTGGGACTCGCCCTCCACCGTGACTCTCGTGGTGCCGCGAACCACAATGAAGACGGCTTCCGCAATGAACGCGCGGCCGGCGCTTGATCGTCCGGGTTCCATTCGCTCCGTGAGCAGTTGCAGGTAGCCTCGCGGCAGTCCCTTCGCGATGATCTGGACTGCCATTGCCTGCCCCTCGGAGTCGGTCATGAACAGGTCGTTGCGCTGCTCCGCCTTCGTCAGGCGCACCTCGGGCAGATCGTCGTCGCGGACGAAGTAAGATGGCCTCTCACCTAGGGCGGCCGCAATCCTCTGCAGGGCCCCGATTGTGGGAGAGGTCTTTCCCCTCTCGACCTCGGAGATGTGCGTGGCGGACATTCCGCAGCGACTGGCGACCTCTTTCAGCGTGAGGTTCCGGTCGAACCGAGCTATCCTTAGCCTGCGTCCTAGTTCTTCTTTGCTGGGCATGCGATAGATGCGTCCTTTCTTCTTACACGACACCGTTCGTCGGATGCGTGCGTGCGGCCGGCGACGCTGATTGGTACGGGTCGGTTGCTGAAACTGCCCCTGTGGTAGGCCGTTTTCGTCGCGCTGGCGGGGTTCACCGCCACGACCAAAGATACCCCGCTCCGGAATTCCGGTCAAGTCCAATCATCGACCGGAACTCAGGATAGCAGTCTATCTGATTGATAGTCGCACACGAATGCATTGTGCCGAGCAGACAGGCGGCGCGTTCCTGTGGCCGCGCTCTCATTCTTGACGGCGAACCCGGTGCCTGATAACCTCTTCTGTTGGCCAAGAACATCACTCGTTGTGAGGTGAGGTTGTCCGGGGGAGGCCCGCATGGTGAGCGATATCGAGAGGGTGTTCTCGCAGAACGCCAGGGGAATGAAGAAGTCGGTCATCCGTGAGCTTCTCAAGCTGACGCGAAGGCCCGAGGTCATCTCGTTCGCCGGGGGGTTGCCGGACCTAAGCGCATTCCCGGTCGAGGAAGTCTCCGAGGTCACCGTCGACGTTCTGAAGCGCGAGGGCGTGAACGCGCTGCAGTACAGCCCGACCGAGGGAGATGCCAGACTCAAGGACGAACTCATCGCGCATCACGAGCGAGAGGACGGCATCACTCTGGCGCCCGAGAACGTCCTGATCACGGTCGCTTCGCAGCAGGGCCTCGATCTCGTCGCGAAGATATTCATCGACCGCGACGACCCGGTTATCGTCGGACTGCCGACATACGTAGGCGGGCTTGGCGCGTTCAGAGCCTACGGCGCCGACATGATCGGCGTGTCGATCGACGAACAGGGGATGAAGATGGACGTGCTCGAGCGAAGGCTCGAGAAGCTGAAGAAGGAAGGGCGCAAGCCGAAGTTCATCTACGTCGTGCCCGACTTCCAGAACCCGGCCGGTATCACGATGACCGAGGAACGCAGGCGCAGGCTCATAGAACTCGCGCACTGCTACGACGTGTTGATCCTCGAGGACAGCCCGTACAAGGAACTTCGCTATGAGGGCGAGACCGTGCGCTCCATCTTCGCACTGGACGGCGACGGGCAAGTGATCGGTCTGCACACGTTCTCGAAGATCCTCTTCCCGGGCATGCGGCTCGGGTGGGTCATCGGGCCGGAGCCGGTCATTCAGAAGCTCACGATCGCGAAGCAGTCCACCGACCTCTGCACGCCCGCATTCACGCAGGCGATCGTCGCGGAGTTCGCATCCAGGGGGCTTCTGCAGAAGAACATAGACAGCGTGAAGCTGGTGTACCGGGAGAAGCGCCAGATCATGCTGGACGCGCTCGACAAGTACATGCCGAAGCTCCCGGGGCTCAAGTGGACGAAGCCGCAGGGCGGCCTCTTCCTGTGGGTCACTCTTCCGCGCTACATGGACTCGGAGGAGCTGTTCTTTGAGGCGATAGAACAGAACGTCGCGTTTGTGATAGGAACGGCGTTCTACTGCAATAACGGCGGGCGCAACACGATGCGCCTGAACTTCTCGTTCCCGACCAAGGAAGACATCGTCGAGGGGATAAGGAGGCTCGCCAAGGTCATAGAGGAGCACGACCGCGTGAAGAAGACGTCGAGCGACACCCTGGTGACTCCCTAGAGGGCCTCGGGACGGTCGCAGGCGCACAGGGGCGGGGCCCTCGCGTGGGTTTTCCTCCCGCCTCCGTTGTGGAAGGCAGTAATGGAGGGGCTCACGGCCCACAGAAACGGAGTGGTGTTAATGCCTCAGCTGGACAAGAAGGCTGACCTTGCGGGACCGGGCGTCAGCACGTACGAGGAAGTGGCGAAGATACTCCCCAAGGATTACAAGCCCGTCCTCCCGCCGATGGACAGGATGAAGGCGCTCTACGAGATCAAGAGGTACATCGAGGACGGGATGGCCAGGGAGCTGAACCTGCAGCTCGTCCAGGTGCCGCTCATCGTCGATAAGAACAGCGGAGTGAACGACTATCTGGACCGCGACGGCTCTCGCACGCCGGTTGAGTTTAACTGCGGACTCGGTCTCGACGAGCCGATCCGGGCGCAGGTCGTGCAGGCCGCGACGAAGTGGAAGCGGATGGCGCTCGCGCAGTTCGGATGCGGGGTCGGGGAGGGCATAAACACCGACATGCGCGCCGTGCGGAAGGACTACTTCCTCGACCACGACCACTCGAGCTACGTCGACCAGTGGGACTGGGAGAGGGTCATTACCGAGAAGGACCGCAATCTGGACTACCTCAAGGACACCGTCAGGAAGATCTGGAAGGTCCTTGTGGGAGCGGGCAGGCACGCGCAGGAGCTGTTCCCGGAACTCAAGGGTGGCAGGTATCCCGACTTCCCCGACGAACTCGAGTTCTTCCACGCGGAGGAGATCCTGGACATGTACCCGGACCTTCCGCGCAAGCAGCGCGAGACGGCGATCCTGCAGGAGCACCCCGCCATCTTCATCATCGGCATCGGCTGGGTCCTGGAGGACGGCTACCCGCACGAGATGCGCGCCGCCGACTACGATGACTGGATCACCGAGACCATCGAGAAGAACGGGAAGAAGATGCACGGTCTGAACGGCGACATACTGGTCTGGAACCCTGTGACCAAGCGTCGCCACGAGCTGACCTCCATGGGTGTCCGCGTCACGAAGGAGACCATGAAGAAGCAGCTCGAGATCTCCGGGCAGCTCGACTTCCTGAAGCTCCCGTACCACAAGGCCATCCTGAACGACGAGATCCCGCTCTCCATCGGCGGCGGCATCGGTCAGGCACGGACCTACATGTACTTCCTGCGCACGGCGCACCTGGGTGAGGTCACGGTCACTGTGTGGCCCGAGCAGCTCAAGAAGATCTGCGCCGAGCGGAACATAATCGTCCTGGAGTAGGTACACCCGCGGGCGGCGTCGTCCTCCGCGGTGCGGCGAGGAGCGGCGGGACCCTCTGGGCCCCGCCGCTCGCCTTTGTTGGCCTTCTGCGCTGGGGGTTTCTGTGCTATCATCCGCGCGCGTCCTGTTCCGGTGCCGCGGACAACGCACGATGATGGTGGTGAGAAATGAGCGAGAGAGACAGGATACTCGCCGTCAACCCCGGCGGCATGACAACCAAGATCGCAGTATACGAGGGTGAGGAGCGTGTCTTCGACGCCTCACTTGAGCACCCCAAGGATGAGCTGGACGCGCTCACTCCTGCCGGCAAGCTCCTGGACTACGCTTGCCAGCTGGACTACCGGAAGGAGTCCATCGAGCGCGCGCTCAGGGAAGCAGGCCAGGTGAGCCGCCCGTTCGATGCGGTCGTTGGAAGGGGTGGGCTGCTGCGCTCCATTCCGAGCGGCACATACGACGTCGATGCGCATCTGATGGAGGACGCCCGTGCAGGATACCAGGGGCAGCACGCATCGAACCTCGGCGCGCTCCTGGCCGACGCGCTGGCCAGGGACCTCGGTGGCCGCGCGTTCATCGTCGACCCGGTCTCGGTCGACGAGTTCGAGCCTCTGGCACGCTACTCCGGGCACAAGGACATCGAGCGCAAGAGCCTTGGCCACGCACTCAACACAAGGGCCACCGCGCGCAAAGCGGCGAAGGCGCTCGGGCGCCCACTCGGGGATGTCAACCTCGTCGTGGCCCATCTCGGCAGCGGCATCTCGATATCACCCTTGAGGGGCGGGCGGATGGTCGACGTGAACAACGCGGCCTCCGGCGGACCGTTCTCGCCGGAGCGCTCCGGCGGGCTTCCTCTCATCGAGATGCTCGACTACATGAAGGAACGTGACATCGGGATAGACCGCATGAAGCGGGTCATCCTCCGGGAGAGCGGTCTGGAGTCGTACGCGGGAACGAACGACTTCCGGGCGGTCGCCGAGGCCGCGGCCGGCGGTGACGCGAAGACGGCCGAGGTCATCGAGGCGATGGCCTATCAGATAGCCAAGGAGATCGCGGCCATGGCGTCCGTGCTCAAGGGGCGCGTCGACGCCATCGTCTACACCGGGGCCATGGCGCACTCGGACCACCTCGTCGGGCTCGTCCACGATCGGGTCGGCTTCATTGCCGACAGACTCGTGCTGCCGGGGGAGAACGAGCTGGAGTCGCTGGCCATGGGTGCGCTGCTCGTCCTGAGGGGCGAGGAAGAGCCCAGAACGTATCCGGGCACCTAGCCCGGCCGTCCGATGACCGACATGCTAGGGGGGATCGCACATGGCATCCGCTGCACCTCCGAGGAGCTTCGACGAGATCAGGGAGAGGGCTCTCGAGCTTGCCGGCACGCACGGTAAGGCGAGACTCGGGATAGCGGCCGCATGGGACCCGTGCGCGCTCGAGGCCGCGAAGGACGCGTGCGACCTAGGGCTGGTCGAGCCCGTCCTCATAGGCGATCGTGCCATGATCGAGAAGGCGGCGGGCGATCTGGGGCAGGACATCTCGTCGTGGGAGGTCGTGGAGGCGGACGGACCAATCGGGGCCGCGGCCAGGACCATCGAGCTCGTGAGAAGCGGTGAAGTCGACTTCATCATGAAGGGGAAGATACAGACCGCCGATCTTATGAGAGCTGCCCTGAACCGCGAGACGGGCATTCGCGCCGGGAGGCTCATGAGCCACCTGGCGCTTCTGTGGACCCCGACGTTCGGCAGACTGCTCGGGCTTTCGGACGGCGGGATCGTGCTGAGCCCGGACGTGGAGAAGAAGGCCGACATCATCCGCAACTCGGTCGATGCGATGCACAAGCTCGGCTGGGAGAATCCCAGGGTCGCCGTCATCTGCGGACTGGAACTCGTGAACCCGGCGATGCCGTGCACCGTGGACGCTGATGAGCTTGCGAAGATGAGCAGGAACGGACAGATTACGGGCTGCGTGGTCGACGGCCCCTTCGGTTTCGACAACGCCATAAGCGAGGTCGCCGCCGAGCGGAAGGGCGTCAAGAGCCCGATAGCAGGCAAGGCCGACCTTGTGATCGTCCCCGAGATCGAGGTCGGGAACGTGCTATATAAGGGACTTGTCTTTATGACCGAGGGTGTCAGGACGGCCGGCGTCCTTCTCGGCGCCAGGGTTCCGATAGTGATGGTTTCGAGGTCCGACGGCGCCGACGCAAAGCTGAACGCGATCGCCGTGGGGGCGGTCATAGCGCACGCCTCCCGGAGCTGACACGTCGGGAGGGCCCGATTCCGCGAGAGTGGCGGAACTGGTAGACGCGCTGGATTTAGGATCCAGTAGGGCAACCTGTGGGGGTTCGAGTCCCCCCTCTCGCACCAAGCCCGCTCGTGTGTGCGCATCGCACAGGAATAGTCAGTGAAGGCCGTAACCGGTCGTGCGCGGCGTAGCTTTCCTGGTCGCGGCACAGTACATGCACTGAAAGGAGCACCTGTTGAAGGTCCAGGTGAAGGAACTTGACAACTGGGTGAGAGAACTTCGGATCGGCATTCCCGAGGCGGACGTCGATGCGCGCTACAGGGAGCGCCTCGAGATGTACAGGAAGGAGTTCGAGGCTGACGGTTTCCGCAAGGGCAAGGCTCCGATCGGGATGGTTGAGAAGAAGCTCGGTCACATGGTCCGCGCCGAGGCCGTCGAGTCGATGATGCCCGACGCCATCGCAGACGCGGTGCGCGATCACGGCCTCCGGCCGATCTGCGACCCGATCGTGGAGAACATGGAGACCGCGCCATCCGACGGACACTACCACTTCACCACGACGATCGGCGTCCGTCCCGATATAGAACTCAAGGAATACGAGGGGCTCGAGTTCGTGGAGCGCGTACCGGTCGTTTCGGGCGAGGACCTCGAGCGCGCCATAGAGGAGCTTCGCGAACGGAATGCCGACCTGGCACCAGTGACCCGAGCGGCGGCGAGCGGCGACTTCATCTTCATCGACTACGAGAGGACGGACGCGTCCGGCAACGCCGTGCCCGACTCGAAGGTCGAGGGCGCGGCGTACGAACTTGGCGCCGGGCAGATACCCCCGGAGCTCGAGCAGGCACTCCTGGGAGCGGCGGCGGGCGACGAGAGGAAGGTAGCGATACCATTCCCCGCGGACTCCGGCGTCAAGGAGCTGGCCGGGAAGACGGCAGACTTCGCCGTGACCGTGAAGGAGGTTCGCGAGAAGAGGCTGCCGCCCGTGGACGAAGCGTTCGCGAAGAAGGCGGCCGACGCCGAGACCCTGCTCGACCTGCGCGTCAAGGTGCGCAACAGCCTCGAATCGCAGGCGCGTGCCTACGCGCGAAGGAGACTCGAGGAGGAGCTCGTCGGGACGCTCATCGAGAAGAACCCGTTCGAGCTTCCGGAGTGTCTGGTGAGAGAGCGGCTCGACCTGATGCGCGAGCGGATGGAGGCCAAGCGTCCGGACGGTGCGCCGCCGATAGACCAGAAGGAGTTCGACGACGTCTACAGACCCGTGGTGGAGCATCAGCTCAAGGCCGGTTTGCTTCTGGGCGCCATCGCGGAGAAGCATGACCTTGAGGTCGGCGAAGAGGACGTCCGGAAGAGGGTAACGGAAATAGCCGAGTCCCAGGGGAGGGACCCGGAGCAGCTCATGAAGGACCTCGAAGGTAGCGAGCTCGTCGGTCAGCTCAAGGACGACCTGTGGTTGTCCAAGGTCCACGATTTCGCAATCGGCCTCTCGAAGGTCACGACGGAGATGGTCGAGATCCCGCGAGAGGGAGCGGCTGAAGCGAAGACCGGGGAGGAATAGAAGCGCCAGGGGGCCCACCGCGCCGAGAGCGGCGGGAACGGAGGACAAGACGAGATGGGACTGACGCCCTTTGTTATCGAGCACACACGGTACGGTGAGCGTTCCTACGACATCTTCTCGAGGCTGCTCCGGGACAACATCATCTTCATCGGCATGCCGATCGACGACAAGGTCGCCAACATCGTGATCGCGGAGCTCCTGTTCCTCGAGGCCCAGGATCCCGATCGAGACATCTACATCTACATCAACAGCCCCGGGGGGTATGTCGCCGCAGGGCTCGCGATCTACGACACGATGCAGTACATAAGACCCGACGTGCACACGATCTGCATGGGTCAGGCCGCGAGCATGGCGGCCGTTCTCCTGGCGGCCGGGAAGAAGGGCAAGCGCTCCGCGCTGCCTCACACCCGCGTCATGATTCACCAGCCGGCGGGTGGAAGCGAAGGTCAGGCGAGCGACATCGAGATCTACGCCAAGGAGATCAACCGCCTCAAG
>CAZLTC010000002.1:62478-88410 GCA_964562405.1 uncultured bacterium
TCAAGGAGAAGCTCGTCGAGATCCTGGCAGAGCACACCGGGCAGACTCCCGAGAAGGTAAAGCAGGACTCCGACAGGAACTACTTCATGTCGGCCGAGGAGGCGAAGGAATACGGCCTCATCGACGAGGTCATCACGCGCAAGAAAGAAGCGCCCAAGAAGAAGTAGCCGGTGCCGCGGGCTGTTGCGACGGCGCGGGACAACGGTTATGTTGTCCTGTGTGACGAAGTAGGGGACCCCGGAGACTCGCGACGAGCGAGTTTTCCGGTAGATTGGGCCACGCGACGGGCGCATGCCGCGACGCGGCGGCGGCCGCCGGAAACGTGCATTAGGAGAAGAGATGCTTCACATAGAGCACGACGACGAGATCATCGAGTTCAGCGACAAGCTGCCGATCGTGCCTCTTCGGGACCTCGTCCTCTTCCCGCGCATGATCGTGCCCCTTCTCGTGGGGCGCCAGCGCTCGGTGAACGCGCTCGAACAGGTCATGCACGCTGACAAGATCATGTTCGTCGTCACACAGAGGATGGTCGAGACGCAGGATCCCGAGCCGGACGACCTGTACAGGGTAGGCGCGGTCGTGAGGGTGCTGCAGCTCCTGAGGCTGCCCGATGGGACCATGAAGGTCCTGGTGGAAGGCCTCGCCAGGGCGTCCGTGAGACGCTTCACCAAGAGCGACGAGTACATATCGGCCCGCATCGAGGTGATGACGGACGAGGTCGACCGAACCGTGGAGACGGAGGCGCTCATGAGGAGCGTCGCGACCCAGTTCGAGGAGTACGTGCAGCTCTCCCGGAAGATCCCGGAGGAGGTGCTCGTCTCCGTTACGAACATGGACGACGTCGCCAGGTTCGCCGACACGGTGGCCACTCATCTGGCCGGCAAGATGGAAGAGAAGCAGCAGGTGCTCGAGGCGGCCGAGGTCACCTCGAGACTCCGCATCCTCGCGAGAGCACTCTCGGGCGAGCTGGAGATCCTCAGGCTCGAGAGGAAGATCGAGCACCAGGTGAGGGAGCAGCTCCAGAAAAGCCAGAAGGAGTTCTACCTCCATCAGCAGATGAAGGCCATCCAAGAGGAGCTTGGGCAGGAGGGCGAAGGGACTCCCGAGGTCGCGGAACTGCAGCAGGCGATCGAGGAAGCCCACATGAGCGAGGAGGCCGAGAAGAAGTCCCTCGCGGAGCTGGACCGCCTGAAGAAGATGTCCCCGATGTCGCCGGAGGCCACCGTCGTCCGGACCTACATCGAGTGGATGACATCGATGCCCTGGGACAAGCGGACCAAGGACAGGGACGACATCGCGGAGGTAGAGCGCATCCTCGAAGAGGACCACTACGGCCTCAAGAAGCCCAAGGAGCGCATCCTCGAGTACCTGGCGGTCCTCAAGCTCACGAACAAGGTCAAGGGACCGATACTCTGTTTCGTCGGCCCTCCGGGCGTCGGCAAGACGTCGCTGGGCAAGTCGATAGCACGTGCCCTCGGGCGCGAGTTCGTTCGCGTATCGCTGGGCGGCGTGCGCGACGAGGCGGAGATAAGGGGCCACAGGAGGACCTACATCGGCTCGATGCCCGGGCGCGTCATTCAGGGCCTCAAGAAGGCCGGTTCCAAGAACCCGGTCTTCCTGCTGGACGAGATCGACAAGATGAGCTCCGACTTCCGGGGCGACCCGGCGTCGGCGCTGCTGGAGGTCCTCGATCCCGAGCAGAACTGCACGTTCAACGACCACTACCTCGACGTCGACTTCGACCTCTCGGAGGTCATGTTCATTACGACGGCGAACGTGCTGCACACGGTGCCGGCGGCTCTCGAGGATCGAATGGAGGTCGCGAGACTCCCCGGCTACCTCAAGCATGAGAAGATCCAGATCGCGAGGCAGTTCCTCGTGCCCAAGCAGCTCGAGGCGAACGGTCTCGACAGCCTCGGCGTTACGTTCACCAACTCGTCGCTCGTCCGCATCGTCGAGGACTACACGCGCGAGGCGGGCGTCCGCAATCTTGAGCGCGAGATCGCCAACATCTGTCGCAAGCTCGCGCGCGAGCAGGCGAGCGGGAAGCGCATGAGCAAGAGCGTGACGGCCAAGACCGTCGCCAGACTGCTCGGCATGCCGCGGTTCCTGTCTCAGGAGATCGAGACCGAGCACAGAGTGGGCGTCGCGACGGGTCTGGCGTGGACAAGCGTGGGCGGCGAGATCCTGACGGTCGAGGTGCTCACGATGAAGGGCGACGGCCAGCTGACGCTGACCGGTAAGCTCGGCGAGGTCATGCAGGAGTCCGCTAAGGCGGCGCTGTCGTACGCGAAGGCGCATGCCTGCGAGCTGGGGATCGACGAGGAAAAGCTCGGGAACGTCGACATTCACATTCACGTTCCGGAGGGCGCCATTCCCAAGGACGGGCCCTCAGCCGGCGTCGCCATGGCGACGGCGCTCGTTTCGGCTCTCACCGGGAGGCCCACGAAGGCGGACGTCGCAATGACCGGCGAGATCACTCTCGGGGGCAAGGTGCTCCCGATCGGCGGTCTCAACGAGAAGGCGGTCGCGGCGCACAGGGCCGAGGTGAAGACCCTCGTGATCCCGTCAAGGAACGAGAAGGACGTCACGGAGCTTCCCAAGGAGGTCCGGCGCGACCTCAATATCGAGCTGGTGGAGCGCCTGGACCAGGTATTCGACCTCGCGTTCGAGGACTGGAAGCGCGTGTGTCAGAAACCCGAGGAGGAACGCAGCGGGACATCCCACGCGGAGCCTCCTTTGCCGCTACCTCCGGCGCACTAGAGGTCAGAAAGATGCACAAGAGGCCCCGCGGAACGTGCGCGGGGCCTCTTTCTTTGGTACCCTTGTGTGTTCGCGACCGCGGGTGGCCGTCCGAGCCCGACACTCCTGAGTGGAGGCGCCGATCTTGAAGATACAGAAGGCCGAGTTCATGCTGGGCGCTGCACGGCTCGACCAGCTCCCGAAGAGCGGCCTCCCCGAGATCGCGTTCGCCGGAAGGTCGAACGTGGGCAAGTCGTCGCTCCTGAACAAGCTCACGGGCCGCAAGAAGCTCGCACGGATCTCGAAGACACCCGGAAAGACGCGGGAGATGAACCTCTACGACATCGACTCGAGGCTCATAATCGTCGACCTGCCCGGCTACGGGTTCGCGAAGGTTCCCGGCGAGATGAAGCGCAACTGGGGTGCCGTGATCGAGGAGTACCTGAACAGTAGGAAGCAGCTGGCCGGGGTCGTCCACCTCGTCGATGCCAGGCACAAGCCCAGCGTTGACGATGTGAGCATGCACGAGTGGATCAGGCACTACGAAGTGTCAGCGTTGATTGCGGTCACAAAGGCTGATAAGATACCGAAGTCCAAGCGTGCGCGTTCCCTCGACACCATCAAGAGCGTTCTCGACCCCGCGGAGGACACACCGTTGGTGCTCTTCTCCTCGGTGACGGGGGAGGGCGCCGGCGAGATCTGGAAGTGGATCTGGGCAACCGCAGGGACGGCGTAGGCGGCCGCGTTGGCCGGCGTTTCACCGGAGGCACGAGATGAAGTCGAAGCTGTTCACACCGGGGCCGACGAAGATCCCGGGAGCAGTGCTGAGCGCTGTCGGCAAGCAGGTGCTTCACCACCGGTCTCCCGAGTTCTCCGAGAAGGTGAGGCACGTCCAGGACGAGTTGGGACGCCTTCTGCAGACCCACAACGACACGCTGCTCTTCACATGCTCCGGGACGGGCATGATGGAGGCCGCCGTCTCGAACCTGCTTTCGCGGGGCGACAAGGCCATCTGCCTGAACAACGGCATGTTCGGGCAGCGCTGGGCTGACATCTGTACTGCCTACGGTGTGGATGCGGTCAACCACGCCGTGCCGTGGGGCGAGAGCATCGACCCGGAAGATCTCGAGCGACTGCTGCACGAGCACCGCGATGCCAAGGTCGTGTTCGCGATACACAGTGAGACCTCGACCGGCGCGCTGAACGACGTTAAGGCGCTCGGCGAGATGGCGAAGGAACACGACATCGTCATGGCCGTCGATGCTACGTCGAGCGTCGGCGTCCACGAGATCCGCATGGACGAGTGGGGTATCGACGTCATCGTTGCCGGCACGCAGAAGGCGCTCATGACACCTCCGGGACTGGCCTTCGTCGCCCTGAACGGGAGGGCGTGGGCGCTCGTGTCGGAGTCGAACCTCCCGGCCTACTACTTCGACTTCACGAAGACCTGGAAGAGGTTGCAGAAGAAGGGTCAGACGCCCTTCACGACCGCCGTCTCTCTCGTATACGGGCTTGAGGTCGCACTCGCCATGATGGAGAAGGAGGGCTGGGACAACGTCTACGAGCGGCATGCGACGATGGGCGCCGCGGTCCGCGCGGCCGTGAAGGCGTTGGGATTCGGCGTCCTGGCCGCTAACTCCGTCAACGGCCTGACCGTGGCCGTATGCCAGGAGGGAGTGGACGGGAACCAGCTGGTGCGCGTCCTCGATGACGAGTTCGGCGTACGCGTGGCCGGAGGACAGGAGGAGCTCTCCGGCAAGGTGATACGCATTGGGCACATGGGCGGGATACGAGAGCGCGACCTTGCAATGGTCATCAGCGCGCTCGAGCGTGCGCTCGTGACGATTGGACACGAGGTCGAACTCGGCAAGGGTCTGACGGCTCTTCAGGAAGTCCTGCTCAAACGCAGGGCGGTAGAGTAGACTCCGGGCCGTTAGCTCAGTCGGTAGAGCACCTGCCTTTTAAGCAGGGAGTCGCTGGTTCGATCCCAGCACGGCCCACCAGACACAAGGCCGCTGCGAGCGATGTTGTCCGTTCAAGGGGGACACGATGGAATACGAGGAGCTGCAGTTCTGCCGCTCGTGCGCGATGCCGCTCGACATGCCGGATCTCGAGGGGATGGCCGAGGCCTACTGCGAACACTGCACGAACGAAGCGGGCGATCTCAAGACCCGCGACGAGATCAAGCACGGCATCGCTCACTGGATCATGGGCTGGCAGCACGTCGACATGGACACTGCCATGGAGCGCGCCGAGCACTACATGAAGGCTATGCCCGCCTGGGCGGAGAAGAAGTAGGCTGTCCCTTGCACGCCGGGCAGCCGACGTCGACATCCACGCGCCGCGTGGGCGTTCGTACGTAACGAGACAGCAGTACAGGTATCATTGTCCGCGGAACATAGCGTCCCCATCGTCTAGGGGTTTAGGACACCGCCCTTTCACGGCGGCAACACGGGTTCGAATCCCGTTGGGGACGCCACGGCCTGACGGCTGTTAGGTGAACACGGGGAACGCCGAAAGATGCCCTCCGTGCTTGAGCATGCAATCCCCTCTGCATCCCCTCGGATCCAGTCGCTCGCGGGTCGGCGGCCTCGGTTCCCCCGGAGCTGAGGGCCAGGCGGCGACTTCGAGGAGCATCCACCACGAGACGCTTTCGCTGGGCCTGCCACGAATGCTTGGCCGCCGATCTGCAGTGCGCACACTGGTGGGTGTCAACTTGGGTGTCAGTAGGCCGTCTAGCCGGCCTACCAGCCCACTCGCTGTGACTTCCGCGCTGTCCACGAAGTCAACAGAACCTCGGCCCCTGCGTGCCCCCGGTATCTCTGCTTCCGCCGATACCGGGTTCCATAGAAGCTCGTCCCGCTTGGAGTTAGCTGTGATCCGTTCTTGCAGATGGACGTCTGAGACGGCACCGGCACGGGCCTGCGATGACACGCGCGTAGGAGGGTAGTTCCGGACTAGCCCTCGGGTGTCTTTCCTGCGATGGGTCTTTCAGACTGCCGGATGGGCTGTCCGGGCTAGGGGAGTCAGTCCGGTTCGCGCGACTGAGTAGCGATTCACGGAGTCCATGTTATGGGGCAGCATCCAGCACTCATGCCGGTCGCGCGGATGGCCGGCGCCAGTTCTGGAACCCAGAACGCTGACGCATCTGAGAAGCTTGCTAGGCTTGGGCTGGTGTTTGCGTACGGATGCCGGGTCTACCCACCGTATGCATTCAATGGTGCCGATACCGACACGTTGTTTCTCAACGGGTATTCCTACTCACCGACCCTGAGTAAGAGAGGTGAGTCACGCGCCATCAGGATGAGCGAAACGTGCAGAACCCAACACCAGCTCGATGCAACCGCTCTTGGACTCTGCAGGAATGGACAGGACCGCGCGGAACGCGTGCGGATCTACGTGGACACGCTCCGCGCCTCGCCGCTCGTTGATAGCGTCCGTCTGGTTGGAGACAGCGTCTACATGCGCTGGGACGGCGAAGTGGAGGAAGAGGAGGTTGTTCTCCCTTGGAACGACTCATTGTTCGATCGCGCCGCGTTCCACGAAATACTCATCGAGGAGTTCTGGCGAACCGTGGGCAGTGGTGGTCTGGTGGCGTTCGGCGAACGCTACCACGTCTTGTCCCCTAGGGATTGCGTCGCGCAGATTCGTCATCTCCTTGAACGCATCGCTCTGGGTGAGTACCCTACGGTCGAAGATGTGCGGGACACGGCGCTCGAGGACACCAGATTCCTCACAGATCTGTGGGAACATCGAGCCACCGCGGGGTTGGTGGCTGTCCCCCGGCGCTAACGACGCCCAGAACTCGAGGGTGACACCGCACAGGACCTGCTACCAGGTGAGCTGCGGTTCAATGAAGACGCCGCTCATGTGTGTGATGACTGCCTCCATTCTCACCCTGATCCATGGTGTGCGCTCGTGATTGGCTAGAGGGTCTCCTCGGAGATGGTGAGCGCGTCACATTGGGCGTCGACTCCTGGCAGCTCTCGGTCACCTCGGCTCCATGCCGGTGCGGGATTCCGCTGGCTGAGGCCCGGAGCTCACCTCAACTTCCGCAACGGTGGAGGGCCACGCGGCCGGTTCGTGGTAGATCCCGGCCGGCGGGGTGAGCCGGATGGAGGATCCAGAGGAGGAGAGAACGATGCCACTCACAATCTACGCTTGTCGCGGCGAAGACTGCATCCTCAATGACCGCGGGCGGAGGCGATCGCCCTGCAGCGTGGCCCGGCGTCCGGCGGCCTTGGTTGCTGGAATAGCGACCGCAATCACAAGTACGTGCAGCATCACGGTTCCGCGGGCGCCGCTTGCCGGCCCGTCGCGATGTCGGGAGCGCGGACCGCGAGCCCTGCGGAGCCGCGGTACCTGCGGCAGGCAGCGCATGCGCCGCCGAGCATTCGGCGTCGCCGGTCTGACCCTGGGTCTACTCGCGGTACTCGCGATGAGAGCTCAAGCGGCAGTCGTCTACCAGGACCCAGATGGGTGGAGCCTCGAGGTCCTCGAGCAGATCCCCTACACGGAGATCGGCGAATGGACCGACAGGCAGGGCGTGATTGATTACTTCGGTGGACTCATGGGGTTCGAGCCCGGCTACGCGCTCCACCGAGCGATGGCCAAGGATCCTGCGGACTACTACCGCTGCATTCTCCGGGTCGACTGCCCGGCTCAGCTAGAACTAGGACCAGACAGCGTGATCCTGGTCTACAACGACAACGGCGGGTGCGCCGCGACCGAACGGATTCTGCTGATGGATGGGCTAGGCCAGGACCAGCACCGGGTCTTTGATACCAGCCGAGAGCGGGTCTCTATCTGCGGGAATCGGGAACTGCAGTGGTTGAAGCACGGGCAGGATCGAGGTCTCCCCGTTGCGCTGCATTTTCCGCCCGGGAGCACCAACGGGGTTGACCACATTGCGAGACTCGAATTCAGGGAAGGAGGTGAGACTCCATGCGTGGAAGAACGCGCGTCCTTGCCGTTGTTGCGATCGCTGCGCTGATGCTCGCGATGACGGCGTCGGCCGTTCAGGCAGTGCCATGGTGGCCGGACGAGTGCCAGGACGTCAACTGGAACAGCCCGAGCCAAGTCTGGGGGTGCGTGAGTGCGGTCGCTAGCGCTCTCCTCGGAGGATGGGTCGGATGGGAGCCGGGCGGCTAGCACGGCGCAGGGGGCATCCGGCGGCGTTTTGTCGGGTGCCCCCACCGCGGACAGGAACGGTCAGTTGCAGCACACAAGTGTGATTGGAGGTGAGCCGGCGAGACTTCTCCCTAGGGGCCTCGGCCCAGCATGGCCTCATGCCATGGGAGCCTGACTCGCGCGTGTCCCGCGGTCATCTTGGGCGTTTCGTGTTTGACCGCGGGCCACAGCAGCCCGCCGTAGGACACCAGACCCGGATGCCAGACGCCTAGCGAGAGCCGGGAGGACAAGGGGAGGGCCTGAGAGACACTCCCTGCGGTACCTCTCCGATCCCCCGGGACGGATCGTTCCACTCCGGAGCATGTCATCCCCTCACTTCCCCTCTGACCGCGCCGCTAGCGAGCCGATGCCCCTGATTTCGCCCCAGGCCTGGAGGCCAAGCCGAGAGTTCGAAGAACGTCCACCACGGGACGCCAACGCAAGAAGACCCGCCCTTGGGCGGGTCTTCGCGCGTTCGTACTCAGTGGATACTTCGAACCCGTCGGGTTCGACTGCCAGCGCGCTCTTTAGAGCGCGCATAGGGAAGAGGCCGCGAAGCGGCCGACCTCAGGCAGGGGTGGCGCGGGCCCGCAGCGTCCGGCGCCAGCCAATCCCGTTGGAGACGCCACAGCAAGAGGGACCCGTACCAGCCGGTTCCCTCGCTGTACTCCCTATGGACACGGTAGCGCGGCAGGTTCGTCTGCCCCGGACCCCGGACGGATTCTTGACTCATGCGCATATCAGGTGTTATCGTTGTCTCACGCAGCAATCCTGCCAATGCCACACTATAGTGTCGATGCGGTTTGAGATGCCAGCCCAGACACCGTCAGTGCCTTGACCCATAGCGCGATTCCCTCTGGGCTGCGTACGGCGTTCGAATCTGCCAGGCGGACAACCTCCTGAGAGAGCCCCACGGCGTCCGGACTGTGATGAGATGCGGGAGCCACTTGATCGCGGGACCCTTTGTGGAGCCGACTCGTGAGACGCTGCACACGATGCATCATGCCAGAGACGTACCCCGGGATCACGTTTGACGACGGCGGCGCGTGCAGCCTGTGTAGGCAAGCCAGCGCGACGTGCAGAAACTACCCGGGGCTTGATCCTCTGGGCGAACGCTTACGTTCGCTCAGCAGCGGCAAGCCGTACGACTGCGTCGTTCCTCTGAGCGGCGGCAAGGACAGCAGCTACATACTGTACATGGCCGTGAAGCGGCTTGGTCTCAGCGTCATCGCGATCAACTACGATTCTGGCTACATGTCAGAGGAGGGCCGCAGCAATGTCAGAAGCGCGTGCGGCGCGCTCGATGTCAAGCTCGTGGTTGTCCGCCCCGAGTACGACATCCAGGAGCAGCTGCTGCGCCAGATCCTGTATGTGTCCGGCGAGCTCGACTGCTACACACGAACGTGCATGAACTGCGAACAGATGCTCCGGACTGCTGCTCTCAAGGTCGCAACCGAGTACGATGTGCCAGCCATTCTGTGGGGAAGTGCTTCGGCGGAATCGGCGGAGCCCATTGAGTATGACGATTACAGATTCGGGAGATCTGGAGCGGCGATCCTGACTTCGAAGTTGGAGACGCTGAAGAGACTCAGGCTGACGCCAGCCAAGATCGCCAGACTCCTGACTCCCGTCCTCAGATACACTGCCCTCAGCTGCCGCCAAAGGATCCAGATGGGCGTTCCCCTCAGCTGTGTCCTCAACCCCTTCCGGCTCATGCCCTTCCCGGCGTCCAAGCCAGCGGTCGAACACTTCTTCGACTACACCTCCTGGAATCCGCTAGAAGCCACGGCGCTGCTCGAGGAAGAGCTCGGCTGGCGGCACCCTCCGGGCAGGCAGTCGCGATTCGACTGCCGCCTCTATGCGTTCGTCGAGCACCGACATCTGAAGCAGACGGGCATCACGGACAGCGGCGCGATTGACTGTATCTTCGTTCGAGAGGGCAAGATGACCCGCGAAAGAGCTCTCGCGAAGGAGTGCGCCACGCAGGAGCGGGTCGAACGCGAGTGCGCCGAGCTGGTCCGATCGGTTGGTCTCAAGGGCTTGGGAATCCGCTCGTCCGCGCGCCAGGTTGCAGCCTGATCTCGAGTCCCGTCCGCCCCGGCACACGCGACAGATCGTTCGCCGCACGGTGAAGTGGACAAGACGCCTATGCTCCGGCCGCTGCGAGCAAATCCTCCCCCCAGTCAAGAGCTCGCGGAGCGCCTGCCGGCTACCCGGGCCATGCCTCTCGTGCCCGACGGCGGTAGTTCAAGAGGGCCAGCACCACGACCAGAAGAAGCGGTTCGCCCAGTGCGACCGGCAGAACGTGTCCCGGATCGAGGCTCCGCTTCGGGAGAACGTTGAAGTGTGTGATGGTGCTCACGTCGGGTCTATCATTGCCGGGGGCGATGGCGACGATCATGAGGGCATACCCGCCGGCCTTGACGAAGTGGATCTTCCAGCTCAGCGGGAGGGACTGACCCGGCTCGATCGTGCCGATGTAGAGGCCCCGCTCAGCGCTCCAGTCCTCCAGGTCGACGGGGAGATTGTTCACGGTGTCTGCCAGCGAGAGGTATGTTGTGACGCCGGATATCGGCTGCCCGCCTGTGTTCGTGATCGTTGCCTCGACCGTTACGAAGTCTCCCGCAGTTCCGTCGAGACTCCGGCTCGAGAGTATCTCCATGGCTAACCGCGGCGCCGACTCGGCCCCGTGGGCGGGCAGGCAGGCGGCAGCGAGGAGCGCGATCATGATGAGCGTTGTCGTTCGGTCCATGGTCTACTCGACTAGCACGATCCCCAACTGCTCGAAGCGCCGGGCAGCACCTACCAGAAACACGACCCCGACCACGTCGAACACGAGAATCGGCACGATGTACTGCCAGTTCATGAGCAGGGACAGGTGATAATCCACAAGCACGTTGTCGAGCGCCGCGAAGATGTTCTCCATCGGGCTCAGTCGGCCGAAGACCTGAGCCGCCGCACCGGTCTTGAGAGCGGCCGAAAAGAAGGCTGGCAGCGAGACGGCAAGAAGCACGATGAACGCAGTAGAGAGGGTGTTCTTGCCCGAGCGAAAGAGGAGCGAGACGGCGAGGACGATCATGACCATCCCGGCGATGCCGAGTGTCCCCAGGAACGCGACGTAACCGATGAAGGCCGGAGCAAGGCCGGTGCCGGCAGACGCTACCACCATGTAGGGTATGGCGATGACAAGGAGCGCCGCCCAGAGGGTGAGAGGCGCCATCAGCTTCCCAATGATGAAGTCCCGGAGCGTCAGGGGCGACAGGAACAGGCTCTCGGCTGTCTCCTTCTCAAACTCGGACGTCACGATCGTCGACGCGTCGATCGTCGCGATGAGGAACGCCACGCCGATCACGACCTTGCTCAGAAGCCAGAGGAGCTCGGTCTGGTCGAGCAGGGAGAGCTCCTTGTCGGTGAGCAGAAGGTAGCTCGTGAAGCTGAAGATGAGCGATGCGATAGGCAGCCAGAAGAGACTCCTCCAGGTGTAGAGCCCGCCTCGCACTTCCTTCAACCAGATGTACTTGATCATGGCGTCATTGGGTGGTCAGGGTAAGGAAGATCCTGGATAGGTCCTCGCTCGCCGAGCGGAACTCCAGGATCTCCACGTTCTGCTTGCGCAGGAGATCGAGAAGCCGATTCGCTCTCTCGCCGTCCCCCTCGAACACGAAGGCCGACGATCCGGAACTGGTCTCGATCGCACTGACCTGAGCGGCGAACTCCGTCTGCTCGAGGGACGCCGCGTCGCCCGAGACCCGCACGTAGTAGGAGGGCGTGAGATTCGACCTGCGGCGCAGGTCCTGGAGCGTCCCCTCGATCACGAGCCTCCCTCTGTTGATGATCGCGATGCGGGAGCAGGTGTCGGCCACCTCGTGCAGAAGATGCGACGAGAGGAAGACGGTGACCCCATCCGAGTTCAGCCTCCGAAGGAGCTCCTGGATGTCCTTCTGTCCCTGTGGATCAAGGCCGAGCGTCGGCTCGTCGAGGAAGAGAATCCGTGGATTGTTGACGAGTGCCCTGGCAAGTCCGAGCCTCTGCCTCATCCCGCGCGAGTACGTGCCGATGCGCGAGTCCGCTGAGGCTGAGAGACCGACCTCATCCAGCAGGGACCGGACCCGCTCCGCGCGCCCCGGTCCGGTGAGCCCGTAGGCGACGGCGAAGAAATCGAGGTACTCCCTCGCGGTCATCCAGTCGTAAAACCCGCGGCTCTCGGGTACCACCCCTATCACGTGCGAGATCTCGCTCTTCCGATCCGGTCCGAGGCCGTCGATCGCCGTTTGCCCACCGTCCGGTCGGATCATGTTCGTGAGAACCCGGATCGTGGTCGTCTTGCCGGCGCCGTTTGGGCCGAGGAACCCGAGAAACTCCCCGCGTGCGACGCTGAGAGTCAGATCGTCCACGGCCTTTGTCGCGCCGTAAGACTTCGTGAGGTTTCGGATCGAGATGATCTCGGGCGTATCTACTCCTCGTCTCGTGGGGATGTCCGTGGCGTCTTCCAGAGGAGATTGACAAGCAGGCTCGAAGTGCCGACGATCATGAGGAAGCCGCTCACGAAGAGGTTGATGCTCTCCTGACCGTCAGGCACATCATAAACGAACTTGAGGTAGAGTCCGGCTATCAGGACCACGAGCGAGAGAACTAGAAAGACGAGCCGCATGTTACGGGTTCTCCCAATGGAAGCTCTTCTGGACTGACACGAAATCCGGCTCGATGCCGGCGAAGTCGCTCTGGTTCGTAGCGATGGTCATGACTGCGGCCATGTCCGGGCCGGCGATGTAGGTCCTCGCGGTCTGGGCATTCTCTTTGCCGATCTTGCTTTGGTAGACCAGCTGGTACGCGTCCCATCCGCCGATCTGAAGGTGCTCGTAGCCAACGCGCTTGTAGGCGGTGGCCATCTTCCTTAGGCGCGGCTCTTCCTGACTCAAGACGTAGAGCTCGAGCGTCGTGTTGTCCGGAACGTCCATGAGCTCGACCGTGCAGGTCCCCTTGTCCAGGGACACCGAGTAGCTGCCGGGCGCCGCGCCGGCTCCGATGTGCCAGCCTGCCGGGAAGGAGACCGTGTAGTAATTCTCCCTCGCGTCGCGGTTGTGGAAGGCAACGCGGGAAGTATCGGCAGCTGCCTCCGTGGTGCCCGCGGACGGGACCGGCTTAAGGGACGACGGGTTCAGCCTCGCGCCACCCCGATGCTGTGCCAGCGGGCCGAAGGAATAGAGGGCGAGCAGAGCTACCGCCGCTACCGTGAGGACAAGAACCACAATGATTGGTTTGTTCATGGTGACTCCATATAAGCTCGTCTCCGGAGCCAGGTCAACGTCTATTCCGCCACTGCCGGGGCAGGTCAGTCAGACCCGGGGTGTTGCCATCGGCTACCAGCGATGCCTACCGGATCCCTGAACCAACCCTTCTCGGATCGAGCACGTCAATCATGCCGATCAGTGATGACAACGACTCCCTGCAGACTGCGCAATCTTGTCGTCCGGCGCGCAGTGCTCTCAACACTCCGTCAATAGAGTCATCTACGGAGGACCACTTCTCCCGGTTCATCGGTCTCAGGCGCGCCTCGGCGTTGTCCCAGGCGAACTCCAGGTCACCCACCCGCGTCTTGGCTCGGGACAGGTCGCCGGCAGAAACGAGCCCGAGGGTGTCTTCTGCGATCAGCCGGAAGGTGGACAAGTCACCCAGCGGCTGGCTCGTCGAGGTGTTGGCCATTGCCTCGTTGTGCAGGTGCGCCGAGCGCAAGGAGTAGCCCGATCCTGTCACGGCCACCAGGACGGTCATGACGGTGGCCACTTGCCACGCTACGCGAGGTCGTCTCCTGTAGGTTGGAACCGTCGTCGCTGCGACGGCGATGAGATCCTTGCGGGTTACGGTGAGGAACACGACGACTGCAAGGATTGCGACTATGAACGCTGCACTTGTGACGGATGCGCCCAGCCCCAATCCGCCATTGGCTGGAGTCTGGGACAGGTAGTCTCCCAGAGACGCTCCCAGAGGTCGCGTCAGGATGTAGGCGAGCCAGAATCCCAGCACCGCATCCAATCCGAGGCGCCAGGCGATCGTTATGGCGGCAATGGCGACGCACACGATCACGCCGGTCACAAGATAGCCGAGGGCAAGACTCTCGGCCATGAGGTCTCCGGCCGCAGTTCCCAAAGCGAAGGTGAACAGGATGGCCAGCCAGTAGAAGGCCTCCCTTCGCCTGGTGAAGATCGAGTGAATCGAGAGCGTTCTCTCCTTGGCGTACCAGACGGCGAAGGTGATGGCCAGAGCCACACTGAAGACGACGGTGCTTGCTTCGAGAGGTACACCCATTCTGTCGGTGAGATTGTCGGTGATCAATGTGCCGAAGATGCTGATGAGTACGACCGCCGACCAGTAGATGCCAGGGATGTATTTCCTCGCCCGAAACTGGAAGACCAGTACGGCCAGGAGGAGTGCTCCCATGGCAATGGAAGTACCCGTCAGACCAAACCCGAGATTGACGTTCAGGAAGTCCGAAGCGGTCTCGCCAACTGTAGTGCACAGGACCTTTATGATCCAGAAGTAGACGGTCACTTCAGGGACCTTGCTGAGCCACTCACTCCGAGTTGCAGCTGTCGCGCTCGGAGCTGGCGATGGGACGCGCCGAAGATCTCCACCAATCATTTCACTTGCTCTCCTTGGTTCATCACGGCACTCGCCCGAGCGCCTCTTGGGCGGTTGGCGCAGCAGGACGCATCGCGACCGCGAGAGCGCCAGCTCGAGTCACTCGAGTGTCGACGACTGCCTCTGAGGCCGCTGATCTGGTTGTGTCTGGTAGGGGGGCTGTCTCGATGCAGGACGAGCTCAAGATCTTGGGAACCCTGGGTCGCGGATTGGGGCGAAGAGCGTCAACCTCGCACCCAGAGTGGTTCCCTACCTGAACTCGCCGTAGGCCAGTGCCGCATTCCGCGCAGTTACTGATTCGACGCAACTCCAGCCTTCTGCGTTTAGTCGGAACCGCGGACAGCGAACCGGTGCTTCTTCGCATCGGCTACCGTTTCGAACAGCCCACTCAGCTACGGAGACCTCCGAGCTTCCTTCCGACGTTCGAACTCCCGTAGCGAGAGATGCCGGCCAAGAAGCCCCTGTAGTTGTGGAGAGGGATCCAGGCAGGGGTGGCGCGGACGCAGAGCGGATGGCGCCAGACAATCCCGTTGGGGGCGCCATACTCTCGCTATAGAGGATACTCGCTGTTATCGTGGTGCGACAGATTTCGGAGACGCCCTCCCGGGAGTCTCGCTACGGGACGACATCACGGAGCTTGACTCCAGACGCCGTGTGGTGCTAGCTTGCGCTCGGGTTGAGTGATGTCAGGTCAGGTCTGGCTCAGCGAGGGGGAGCTGTTATGAAGAAGGTGCACTTTCAGAGCTTCGCTCTGGTTCTGACCGTTGCTGCCATCCTGCTGCCGAGCATAGCGGCGGTTGCGAAGCCCGTGGAGCTGGTGCCCACGAGCAACGATGGAATCCTGGTCTTCGCGTCTGAGGACGGCATGTTCAAGTGGTGGATCGACACCCGTGTCTATCTGGACACGGCGTTCTACATGGAAGACAAGAACGACCTGGGTAACGGCACGCAGATTCGTCGCGCACGCATGGCGTGGAAGGCCATCCTCTGGGACGACTGGTACGCCGAGGTCGACTCGGACTTCGCCGAGGAAGCCACCGCCCTGAAGGACGCCTATGTCCGCTACGACAACCTCTTCAACAGACACGGCTATCTGCGGGTCGGCAACTTCCGCACGCCGTTCGGCCTTGAGGAGAACACGTCGAGCCGGTACATCATGTTCATGGAGCGCAGTCAGGGCACCGATCCTTTCGTGCCCGGCCGTCGCATTGGTCTTGAAGTCGCCAACTGGGGTGACATGTACCGCGTTGCTCTCGACGCCTTCGGACCTGACGTGGAGGACTTCGAGACCGAAGATCAGGACATGAACTGGAATGTCGCAGGTCGTCTGACGGTCGTTCCGATCAGAGACGAACACAAGGTCCTGCACCTGGGCGGCGCTTACGCCATGATGAAGCCGACCTTCACGGACGAGAACGATGTCGGTGAGGTCCGGTTCCGCACCCGCAACGAGACACACGTCCTGAACTACAAGTTCGTCTCGACGGGCAAGATGAAGGAAGCGGAGAGCTACACGCTGTTCGGCGGCGAGCTCGCCTTCGCCATGGACCGCCTGTTGATCCAGGGTGAATACATGGGTGCGACAGTAACGATGGGTGATGTGCCGGAAGAGGAAGAGACACGCGCCGACGCATGCTGCGATCCGAGCTTCTCGGGCATGTACGGCTTCATCAGCTACTTCCTTACCGATGACACGCATCCCTATGATCACACGTCCGGTGAGTTCGGTCAGGTGAAGCCGACCGGCAAGATGGGCGCTGTGGAGCTGGCGGCCCGCTACAGCACGCTCAACCTGACCGATAAGGACGCGGAGATACTCGGTGGCGAGTCGACCGCGCTGACCGTCGGCCTCAACTGGTATCCCAACACCAACATCAAGATCATGGCGAACTACGTGATGGTCAATAACGACGAGAACGCGAACGCTGACGGTGATCTTGAGGGAAATGACGACTACGGCATCTTCCAGATGCGAGTTCAGGCAGCGTTCTAGCCATCGCGTCACACAGGCCGGAGGTCGGCCGCAGCAATGCTCCGATCTGCCATCACTGCTCGCCGCGGCCACAAGCTGCGGCGAGCAGGTTCTTATTGCGCGTTCGTCATCTCACAGGGTAGAGAAGAGAGGACCATGGAGAAGATCACACCCCGCTGGGAGTACAGGATCTTCGCGGAGGACCTGGGCGCGGTCGAGGGTAACATCAGAGCGCACGGGGAGCCGCGGGTGAAGGAGAGCGCGGAGGACTATATCGTCTGCCGTTCGAGCGGGAACAACGTGAAGATCCGGGACGGGCTATTGGACATCAAGGAGCTCGTGAACACCAACGAGAATACACTTGAGCAGTGGATGCCGGTGCTCAAGGTCGGCTTTCCCTGCTCGGCGGACGATGTCGCCAGGATCTTCTCCGCGTTCGATCTGGCCCGTCCGGAGATGGGGCGCGCCAAGTACACTTACGACCAGTTCATCGGCGAGGTCGTCGGCGGCACCGACGGGCTGGCAGTGGTGAAGGTGACCAAGAAGCGTAACGGGTACATGATTCGCGAGGTGATCGTCGAGGTGGCCGATGTTACGTTCGACGACGTCGCCTTGAGAACGGCCGCCGCGGAGCACATCGATCCGGCACTCGTCATGGAGATCGCGCGCGAGCTTGGCCTCGATGCATTCCCCAACACCAACTACATCAAGGCGATGAAGAATGTCGTCGGGATGGAGGCCGTCTGATGGGGATCCGCGCGGGAGGCCTCGTGACGGGAACTCACGCCGTCATCGACATCGGCACGAACTCACTGAAGATGCATGTGGCGGCCGTACACGACGGACAGACGGAGGTGCTCGGTGACTTCACCGAGGTCACGCGTCTGGGCGAGGGGCTCCACGAGACCGGCAGGCTCAGCGCCGAGGCCATCGCGCGCAACGTCGAGGCCGTCGAGTCGTTCAAGGCGAAGGCCCTGAAGCTCGGCGCGGGGACGATCGTCGTCGTCGGCACCATGGCGCTGCGCTCGGCGAGCAACGCGAAGGCATTCACCGACGCCGTGCGCGAGTGCTGCGGGCTCGCGGTGGAGGTCGTGCCCGGGGAGGAGGAGGCGAGGCTCTCGTACCTGGCCGTGGTCTCGGGCTTGGGAACCGGTGAGGGCCGCGTCGTGGTTTTCGACACGGGCGGCGGGAGCACCGAGTTCATCTTCGGCGACGGTGAGGAGATCCTCGACCGCTTCAGTCTCGATATCGGCTCGCGTCGACCGACCGAGGAGTTTTGCACGTCGGATCCGGTGACCGAGGCCGAGCTGGCTTCCATGGTCGCCTTCTTTGAACAGGAGTTCATGCGCCTGAAGCCAGGTGTGGACTCGCTGGTCGGGATGGGTGGGACTGTAACCAGCCTGGGCGCGGTCTATCACAAGATGAAGGTCTACGATGCGGACGTGATCCAGGGGTCCGTGCTCACGCTCGACGAGGTCGAACGGCAGATGGAGATGTACCGTTCGCGGACCATTGCCGAACGGCGCGAGACGGTCGGACTCATGCCGAAGCGCGCCGACATCATCCTGGCGGGAGCAGCCATCGTGATGACGGTGATGCGCAAACTGGGCGCCGCGGAGCTGACCATCAGCGACCGGGGACTGCGGCACGGCCTGTTCTATGATCTCTTCGTGCGAGGCGGGAAGACGACGTCCTCATGAGACTGACGACACGGCTGTTTGGATGGATTGCGCTTGTGGCGGTCGCGGCGACGATCATGCCGTCGACGGCCGCACAGGCGGCATATCCTGACAGGCCCATCTCCATCGTTGTCCACACCAAGCCGGGCGGTGCGATCGATCTGACCGCGCGTGTCGTTGCCAAGATCGCTCGCAGCTACACCGACGTCCCTCTGGTGGTTGAGAACCGATACGGGGGGTCCGGCGCGGTGGCCATGCGGGCCGTACTCGGTGCCCCAGCCGATGGCTACATGTTGCTGGCCACCCCGGCCACGTTCGTCTCGACCGTGCAGATCACGCAGAGCGACTTCGGGATGGACGACTTCTACTTCCTCGCGTGTCTGACAGAGGCGCCCGAGGCTCTCATAACCAATCGTCACAGCGACGTCGTCACCTTTGAGGAGATAGTGGCCGACGCCCGCGCCAAGGGCGGACGCCAGATCTGGGTCGGGCCGGGCGTTGGCAGTCTGGACCACCTGATGGCCATCAAGACGTGGGACAAGGTGGGTATAACCGGCACGTGGGTGCCGTACGATGGCGGCGGAGCTGCCATCGCCGCGCTTCTCGGTAGGCACGGCGTCGTCTACGTGGGAAATCCTGAGGACGTGAAGGGCCGGCCCGATCTGCACATCGCCGTCGTGTCGGCGCGCAGGCGGCTGGAGCTCTTTCCCGACACGCCGACGTTCCTCGAGCTGGGATACGACCTCCCGGCCGAGGTCATGTGGCGCGGGTTCGCGGTCCGGCAGGGCACACCTCCGGACGTGGTCGCCTATCTGGAGGACCTGCTCTACAAGGTCAGCCAGGACGAGGAGTGGCTCGCCTTCGTGGAAGCGAACTCGGCGGTGGCCGTCTTCTACGGTCACGACGAGTTTACCGCGCTGGTCGACCGCGACAGCCGTGACTCGGTCAAGTACCTGCGCATGGCGAAGATCCTGGCGTCTGAGGAGGACGTGTCCGCGCGCCGGATCCGCATCCTGTCGTGGCTGATGATCCCCGTGGCCGCTGCGCTTCTCGCGATCATGCTGCGGCTCCGCCGACGCCGTCCGACGGGAGCGATCGTCGTCGCCGGCGTAGCACTGGCGCTGGCCGCGCTCTTCTTCGTCCGCGCCTGGGGATTCCCGCCGCCGACGCCGGGACAGAACGTCGGTCCCGCGAGCATCCCTCTGATCTGGTCCGTGCTGCTGGCCATCTTCGCTGTGATGGAGATCCGCGCCGACCTTGTCGAGCACGAGGACGTCAAACACGGCCGGGTCAAGCTCGTGCTGGGCATCATCCTGTTGATGGGGGTCTTCGTGGTCCTCATGCCGCGAGTGGGGTTCTTCCCAGCGACGGTGCTGCTCCTGGTGGGCGGCATCTACGCGATCGGCTACCGGCGTCACGCCGCGGTGGCGGTAGTGACCGCCTCCGTGCTCGCGTTCTGCTACCTCGTGTTCGTTCGCATCCTCGGGCTGCCGCTGCCCGCGGGCAGTCTGTTCCAGTAGACGGAGAGGTCGGATGGATGTCCTGCACAATCTGATGGGTGGCTTCGCGACGCTCGTGGGCGCCGGTCTGTCGGGCATCGCTTGGTGGGAACCCTTCATCGTGATCGTGGCAGGCATAATGATCGGGATATTCGTGGGTGTCATGCCCGGTCTGTCCGCGTCCACCGGGGTGGCCCTGATGGTGCCGTTCACCTATGGGATGCACCCCCTGATCGCTCTTATTCTGCTCGCGGCCGTCTACACGGCGTCGGCGTACGGGGGCTGCATCACCGCGATCGCCATCAACACGCCCGGAACTCCGGCCGCGGTCGCGCTGGTCTTTGACGGCTACGCGCTGACAAGGCGAGGCGAGCCCGGGCGCGCGCTCGGCACGGCGCTCATCGCCAACTGCTCGGGAGGCATCCTGGGGACGTTCATCCTCATCGCGTTCTCTGTCCCGCTCGCCAGGGCGGCGCTTGCGTTCGGCCCTCCGGAGTACTTCGCGCTGGCCGTCTTCGGTCTGACCATTGTCGTGTCCATGTCCTCCAAGAGCATGGTCAAAGGCGCGGTGAGTACCGTTCTCGGTCTTCTGCTGATGACCATCGGTCTCGATCCCATCACGGGGTTCATGCGTTACACGTTCGGGAGGCCCGAGCTGATAGATGGCATCTCGTTCATCCCGGCGCTGATCGGTCTTTTCGCCGTGGGGGAGGTCCTGCTCAACATCGAGCGCATGGAATCGGTCAAGGCTGCCATGAAGACCTTCTCGAGCAAGATGCCGGGGCGCAAGGACCTCTTGGGAGTCAGACGGAGCATCCTTCAGTCGTCAGTGCTCGGGACCATCATCGGTGTAGTCCCCGGAGCGGGCGCGACGATCGCCGCGTTCATCGCATACAACGAGGCCCGCCGGGTCAGCAGGAAGCCCGAGGAATTTGGGGAGGGCAGTCTCGAGGGGATCGCGGCGCCTGCCGCGGCGGCCGGAGGTTCGGTCGGCGGGGCTCTCGTTCCGCTTCTGACCCTGGGGATTCCCGGAAGCGCCGCGACAGCTGTTCTCATCGGCGCGTTGATGCTCCACGGCGTGACGCCGGGGCCCGAGCTTTTTGCTGGGAAGAACTCGTACCTCGTCTACGGTCTCTTCGCCAGCCTGGTGCTCGGCAACGTCGTGCTGCTCGCGCTTGGGGTCATGGGCAACAGGCTGTGGGTGAAGATAATCTCCGCGCCGAGGGCGCTGCTCTATCCGGTGATCCTGGTCATCGCGTTCGTCGGGAGCTACGGCGTGGCGAACTCGATGTTCGACGTGCTGGTCTGTTTCATCTTCGGCATTCTCGGGTGGATCCTGCGCCGCTATGGGTTCCCGACCGCGCCGCTCGTGCTGGCCCTGATCCTCGGCTACATGGCCGAGTCCAACTTCCGCCGCGCCCTCATCATGGGCAATCCGTCGATCTTCATCACCAGCCCGGTCAGCGCGATCATCCTAGTACTGGCCGTCCTGTCGTTCGCCATGCCCTTCGTTCGCGCCCGGATCGCCAGGCGTCGAGAAGCGAGCTAAGGAGCCGAATCGATGCGGAGACTATTCGAACAGACCATCCAGCTGACGAAACAGATAGACGACTTCCTCGACGCGATCAGCGACGGCGCCCTGGTCTTCGAGAGAGGCGTCGCGGACTATATGTCCGGGGACTTCGAGCGCTTTGAACGGAGCTATTCCTCCATCACGGCTCTGGAAAAGCGCGCGGACGAGCTGCGGCGGGCCATCGAGTCGCAGCTCTATCGCTACTCTCTCATCCCCGAGTCGCGCGGTGATGTGCTGGACCTGCTCGAGAACATGGACAACGTCGTGAACACGGCCAAGACCACGCTGGGCCTGTTCTTGGTCGAGCGCCCCGAGATGATCCCTGAACTGGAAAGGGAGTGGCTCGACCTTGCCAGTGCCGCCGCGCGCACCTCAGAGGCTGTTGTCCTGGCCGCGCGCGCGTTCTTCCGCGACCCGAGCACCGTGAGCGACCACCTTCACAAGGTCCACTTCTACGAGAAAGAGGGCGACAGGATCGCTATGGATCTCAAGCGAAAGATCTTCGAAACAGACCTGGAACTGGCCCGCAAGATCCACTTGCGCTACTTCGCTCTGAACGTCGACCGTGTCTCGGACTCGGCCGAGGCCCTGGCCGATCGGCTCGCCATCTACGCCATCAAGAGGACCGTATAGTGGTTCTGTTCTTCCTCTCGAGCGGTCTGTTCCTGGGCTGGTCGCTGGGGGCCAACGACGCCGCCAACGTCTTCGGCACCGCCGTGGGGACGCGGATGATGCGGTTCACGACTGCCGCTGTAATCTGCAGCGCGTTCGTTATCATCGGTGCTGTGGTCGGCGGCGCCGGCGCCTCCCACACGCTTGGCAAGCTGGGCTCCATCAACGCGCTCGGGGGCGCATTCATGGTGGCGCTGTCGGCGGGCTTCACGGTCTATATGATGACGCGCGCGTCGCTGCCCGTGTCGACATCACAGGCCATCGTGGGCGCGATCATCGGCTGGAACCTCTACTCCGGCTCGCCGACCGACGCGTCGACCCTGGTCGAAATCGTCACCACCTGGGTGGCGTGTCCGCTACTGGCGGCAGCGTTCGCGATGCTCTCTTACGTGGTGTTCATCAGGCTGTCGCGCAGGTTCCCCGTTCACCTTCTCTGGGAAGACACGTATCTGCGCTGGGGCCTGATCCTGGTAGGGATCTTCGGATCATACAGCCTCGGAGCCAACAACATCGCCAACGTTATGGGCGTCTTCGTCCCGGTGGCGCCTTTCAAGGACCTATCGCTGGCCGGGCTCTTCACCTTCACGGGCGCGCAGCAGCTCTTCCTGGTCGGAGGTATCGCGATCGCGGTAGGCATATTCACGTACTCGCGTCGCGTCATGGAGACCGTGGGTGGGAGCCTCTTGAGGCTGACGCCGCAGATGGCACTCATCGTGGTGCTGTCGCAGGCGGTCGTTCTGTACCTGTTCTCCAGCCAGGAGCTGAGCGTATGGCTGACGGGACACGGTCTGCCGGCAATCCCGCTCGTGCCGGTTTCGAGTTCGCAGGCTGTGGTCGGCGCCGTGCTTGGGCTGGGCGTCCTGAAGGGTGGCCGCGGGATCCGCTTCCGCATCCTCGGCGAGATCGCGGCAGGCTGGGTGATGACGCCGGTCATCGCTTGCGTGATCACGTTCATCGCGCTGTTCTTTCTGCAGAATGTCTTCTCCATACAGGTCATGCAGTAGACGGAGTTCGCGCACGCGGGTCCGTGATGCAATCTCTATGAAAGGGGCGTGCCGTGAAGATGTTCGTAGTCGTCATCGGTTCCAGCGACGAGGTCGAGACTCAGAAGCAACTTGGTGCGCTGAATGCTGCATGCCGCGCCTTCGGGGACTACTTGCGCATTGAGTGTGATGCGCCTGAGGATCTGGAGAAGTTCACGAAGGAACTGGCCACATCCTACAACGGGAAGGTCGTGAAGTAGGCGAGGCCACTTCGAGACCGCCTGATGCGCAGCGCGGGACTCCGCTGCTGCTGAGCTTAGACACCTGAGCACGGCGGTGGTATGCTATCGGCCAACATGGTCATGGAGAAAGGGGTCCAACGATGCGTGTAACCAGCCCACACTTCCGTATTCCTCGACTTCGGGTCCTTCGCTCCGCCTCTCTGATCGCTGCGCTCATCTGCGTGCTGGTCATGCCCGCTTACAGCAGGGCAGAGCAGGATGTACAGCACGCGGCCACGGACACGCTGCGTCTTGAGGAGTGTGACATAGCGACGCTTCAGTCGCTGATGCAGCGAGGGGATCTCACGGCCGTGGAACTCACGCAGTTCTACCTAGGCCGGATCGCGGCGCTTGACGATGCGGGACCGCAGCTCAACGCCATTCTCGAGACCAATCCTGACGCGCTCAAGATCGCGGCGGCGTTGGATGAGGAGAGGCAGCGTCAGGGCCCCCGTGGCCCGATGCACGGCATTCCAGTGGTGCTGAAGGCCAACATCGACACCGGCGATGAGCTTACGACCACGGCCGGGTCGTTGGCGCTGGCCGGCCACAGGGCCGAACGAGACGCCTTCGTTGTGGCGCGCCTGCGAGATGCCGGCGCGGTGATCCTCGGCAAGGCGAACCTGAGTGAGTGGGCGAACTTCCGATCGGATCACTCCTCCAGCGGCTGGAGCAGCCAGGGTCGACAGACCAAGCACCCGTACTTCCTGGACCGCAATCCATGCGGCTCCTCCAGCGGCTCTGCAGTTGCGGTGGCGGCGAACCTCACCGTGGTGTCCGTCGGAACCGAAACGGATGGATCCATCGTCTGTCCCTCAGGCACCAACGGTGTAGTAGGCATCAAACCCACGCTCGGACTCGTCAGCCGAGACGGCATCATCCCCATCGCCCACAGCCAGGACACCGCCGGCCCGATGGCGCGCTCGGTGAGAGACGCGGCCGTCTTGTTGACCGCCATGGTGGCTGAGGATCCTAACGATCCAGCTGCGTCGGGCTTCCCGGAAGAGGTCCCGGACTACCTCGCTGCACTGAGCGGTGGTGATCTTCGGGGCGTGCGCATCGGCGTCATGCGTGACTACTCGGGCGCTGGGGCCAACGCCGAGGTCGATTCGTGTCTCGAGCGAGCCATCGGCTCACTGGAGCGTCTGGGAGCCGAGGTGGTTGACCCGGTCGAACTCGGCGGCGAAGAACGGATGTACGAGGCTGAGTACGAGGTCATGTTGTACGAGTTCAAGGCCGACCTGGACGACTACCTCCTCGAGCACGGCTCGCCCAACGGCATGCGAACTCTCGGGGACCTTATCGCCTTCGATTCCTCCCGGGCCAGTGAAGTGATGCCGTACTTCGGCCAGGAAGTATTCCTGGCGGCTGAGGAGAAGGGGCCGTTGAGCGATGCGGAGTACAAGCAGGCGATGGCCGACAGCAAGCCGGTGGCGCAGCGCATCATCGACCAGGCTTTGCAGGAACATCAGCTCGACGCCATCATCGCGCCAACCAACGGCCCGGCATGGTTGACCGACCTGGTCAACGGCGACCACTTCTCGATCTCCAGCTCGACCCTGCCTGCGGTGTCGGGCTACCCAAGCGTTACCGTTCCCATGGGAGATGTATACGATCTGCCTGTTGGGCTGTCGTTCTTCGGAACCGCGTACAGCGAACCGGTACTTCTTCGCATCGCCTACGACTTCGAACAGTCCACTCAGCCGCGGAGACCTCCGAGCTTCCTTCCGACGCTTGAGCTCCCGTAGCGAGAGATGCCGGTACACGACAACAAGAAGGCCCGCATTGGCGGGCCTTCTTGTTGTAATCCTGACGGACACTGCGAACCCATCGGGTCCGACCGCCCGCGCGCATCGTTCGCATGTTCTGACGCCGGGCGAGGGGCTAGTCGCCCTCTGCGGCCACGAATACGCTTCTATCATAGCGGGGTACTTGTGCTCTAGTGGCCGTCGTGGTACTATGCCTTGTGGCCAGGTACATCCTTCTTGACACATCCCACGTGCGCTGGATCACCAGTCCCACGGCCACCGCCGTCTCCTCGAAACGCACGTAGCAGCAGTCATCTCTCTCCCTCAATCTCTGAGGCTGCAGTTGAATCCGCAGGTCACAAGAGAACAGCTAGACCGCCGCATCGTTGCGTCGATCGTCGCTCTCGGGGTGGCGCTCAGAGTCGTCGTCCTTGCCTGGGCGCGTGGAACCATGATCGATGACGCATACATCACGCTCAGGTGCTCGCAGAATCTACTGGCCGGGCAAGGGTTCGTCTACAACCCAGGCGAGCGTGTGCTGGCGACAACGGCACCTCTCTATGGACTTATCGCCGCGGGCGCTGCCGCGATCACGCGAGGGATAGACCTTGGATATGTGCTCGGTGCATTGAACATCGCGGCGTTCGCGGGTTCCGCGGTGCTCCTTGCAGACGTTGCTAACGACTTCGGTCGGAAGGCAACGCTTCTGCTTCTCGTCGTCTTCGCGTGCTACGTCGCCTTCGTGGACAACTCGACGATCGGGATGGAGACTCCGATATTCATCTTGGGCATCGCCTCTTCGTTGTGGCTCATGAGGCGTGGTCGAATCGGCTGGGTCTCGCTCGTGCTGGGCCTGCTGCTACTCGTAAGGCCGGAGGCCGCGATCTGGGCGATCGCCCTCACGACGGGTGCATGCATTTCGGGAAAGCGGCTTCGGCCCATCCACTTCGTACCAGGCCTCACCGTTGCGCTGGC
>CAZLTC010000002.1:88420-89864 GCA_964562405.1 uncultured bacterium
CGGGTCCATCATTCCACACTCCGTCCGCAGCAAGTGCGGGTGGTTGGTCCCGTTCATCATTCGCTCGCTCCTTCTTCGCGGTCAGCAGGCTCTTGTGAGTCTGGCACTCCTAGACACCCCACAAAGCATTGGTGGCGACATCGTGGCCAGTGCTCTTCTCAAGGTGTTCATCTTGCTCTCCGCGGTGCTCTTCGCGATAGGAGCTGTCTCACTTCTCCGGCGAAGGAAACTCGCGTCGGCGCTCCCGCTCCTCTTCCTCGGGTATCTGGCCTTCTACATGATCGCGAAGGGGAGGCTCGATTTCAGCTGGTACGGAATCCCGAGCGGACTTGCGTACTGGGCGACGGCATCGGTGGGGCTTGCCTCGATCGTGCGTCGTTTGCTTCCCCCTCGCCACAGCGAGCGCCTCGTTCGCGTGGCGCTACCACTCCTCGCGGCTGTTCTGGTGGCCGCCAGTCTATGGGGTTGGCGGGTGACGCGGCTTTCCTACTACCGGCTGATGCGGTCAAGCTATCAAGCCGCAGGCGAGCTGATCGACGCCACTACGGCGGTCGACGCCCGTATCCTCGTCGACGAAGCCGGCATGGTTGGCTACGCCGGCAAGAGACACATAATGGACCTCGACGGCGTGGTCTCGCCGGAGGTTACGGCTATTCGGCGGTCGGTCGGGTGGTGGTGCCCTATTTGCGACATTGTGCGCGCCACCGAACCCGACGCCATAGTGCTGTCATGGACACACATGAAGCGGTTGTTTCGAGAGGACGGCTCCGCTTGGGTGGGAGCGAACTACGACACACTCGGCACATTCCCGGGCCACATCGCATTGATGAAGATCCAGGGGCAGGAGCCACCGGCTCGGGACGTGCGGCAGTGAGCGATCTCACCGGCGGGCTCATTCTGCCGTCAAACCAGTTGGTGTAGCTGACGCGTCCGTCTCCGGAGCAGCAGGGACAACACCTCCGTCATCGTTGTGAATCTCAGTCAATCGTGATACCATGTTGCGATTGCTGTGCTTGCGTGTCCGCTCCTGAGAGACTCTTGCTTGGCCGGAGGTCCATTCTCCCAGGACTGATCTTCTCGATGCCGCGGTAGATCCGGAGAGGGACAGATAATGGCACCCGCGGTTCTTGTGATCATGGTTGCCGCCGTCACCACGGGCATGCTGCTGGGCTCGCTCATCCGGAGACCGCGCCTCCTGGATTCGGAGGGTTCTTGAATGACCTCAAGACCGACCTATGAAGAACTGGAGCGGAGAGTCCGGGAACTCGAACGGGAGTCGGCCAAGTACAAACAGACAGAGAAGGCACTTCGTCAATCACAGCAGGTCACCGAGGGCATCATCAACGCGATAGCCGTCAGGGTGTTCTGGAAGGACAAGAATCTTCTCTACCTGGGATGCAACGATGTGTTCGCGCGCGATGCTGGGTTCTCCCGGCCGGAGGAC
>CAZLTC010000003.1:0-52557 GCA_964562405.1 uncultured bacterium
CGACCCCTTCGACGATATCGACGAACGGGCTGTCGCATGTCAGCTGGGCGGACGCCGAGCCGGCCGTGCCTCCGCCGAGGTTCTCGAGCGAGACCTCGACCTCGAGCGTCTCGCCGGCGTTGGCGACCCCGTCGTCGTTGCCGGAGCTGGGCCCGGACGAATCGTCGTCCACGACCTCGCCGGCGAAATCCAGATACGGCTCGGTGGCGGAAATGACCGGTATCGCGGTCTCGTAGTCCAGGCGGTCGTGGGCCATCACCTTCATGCGGACCGTGCCGGAGACGGGGCTCGCGGCGCGCACGGACCCGACGCCCGTACTTCCCGTAACATCGGTGTCGTAGACCGCCCCGTCGTCGGAGTAGACCGCCACGCGAGCGCCCTCCACGGGCTCGCCCTGCGACCCGCGGACCGTGACCGCCATGTCGTCCTGGTCGGTCAGCAGGAGCGTCGGGTGCTCCACGGTCATCGCGGTCGGTTCGGCGGTCCAAAGCTCCATCGCCGGGTCGCCGAAGAGATTCAGCTCGTAGCTGCACCACCTGTTCGCGGCGTAGTCGATGGCCCACACGACGTCGGCCTTCGAGTCGTTGTTGGCCTTCCCGATCGGGTAGATGCTCTCCGCGAACATCGCATCGAAGAATTCGCGGTCGTAGTACTGCGAGGAGCCGTTGGTCCCGCCCTCCTCACCCCAACCGTAGCGGGAGTTGGCGATGATCGCGGCCGCTCCGACCCGAGCAACCGCCATTTGCTCGACGAAGCAGTCGTACGTGTAATACCCGCCTACCGACATATTGTCGAATGAGCCGCCGTAGCATCCCTGGCTGTAGACGAAGTTGAGGCTGTGCTCCGTCCCGTCGTTGCTGAAAGACGAGATGTCGAGCGGCGTCAGCTTCATCACGTGATGCTCGTTGCAGTGGCCGAGGTGGTTCACGATGTTCACGCCGTTGCTCATGAGGAGCATCAGGGTACTCGCCGGCCAGTCCATAACGTCCCTCTCGTAGAGGGTCTCGACGTTCATGGTCGGCGGAACGCCGGCGGTCGTGTAGCCGTTGGCGCTCGAGCCGAACCGGATCTCGTCCATGTAGTCGCCGCCGTAGGTGTAGGGCCACAGGTACTCGCCGACGAACAGCGCCTCGTCGCAATCGGCCACCACCGGAGACTCCTGGTAGTGCGCGACCTTGTCTGTGAGGTTCTCGATCTCCCAGTACTCGTTGATGCACGCCCTGCCGACCGCGACCTCAGGATAGAGATCGGCCTCGGCAGGCTCTCCCCACAGGCCGTCGCCGTCGTCGTTCCAGGTCCCGTCGAGAGCAGCGTAGTAGATGTCACCGGGGATATCGCTATCAGAGTAATACGGCCGGCCCTGGTCTTCGGCCGACGGGTCGGTGTTCCCTCCGTCGCTGACGCTTGCGTAGAGACCGCGGTGCGGGATGCCGTTCTCGTCCCGCGCGTCGCCCACCAGAAGGACATACTCCGTCCCCCACGTGCGATACGCATCCTTGATGAAAGCGCGTATCTGCTCCTGCTCGTCCCTTCCCTCGTACCTGCTGTAGATCCAGGAGGCGAGAACGACCGTCGTCCGGAGCCCCCGCTTCGTCTTGTAGTCGACGAGATCATCCAGGTAGTCGTCCCATGCCTCGGTCGTGATGATGACGTAGTCGTAGGATGGCTCTGGGTCCAACGCGAACCCGTGCGGATGCACCTCCTCGAACGCGTGATACCGCGCGCCTGCCACGGGATTGTCCACCAGCCGGGCCAGCTCGTCGTCGGCAGCGGCGTCCGCGCGCACCATGGTGCTCGCGGAGTCCATCGCGCGCGCGTCGGGCGCGGTCGCGATGGTGACGTCCATGCTCCGGTAGTACGAGAGCGAGCCTGTGGAGGGAGCGTATTCGACCGGATGCATCGGGAAGCTCGCGATGGAACGGCCGCGGAAAAAGCCGGTCCTGGGCGTGTCGCTGAGGCGGCCGGGGTAGTAGGCGCGACCGCCGTAGTTCGGTTCGTCGCGGACGATGGGGCCGTCGTACGAGAGCGGGTACTGGCGCTGCCCCGGCGCCACGAGATAGCCGGAGCCCAGCTCTACCTTCTCGCCGGGCATGACCGTCACGTCGACGGCGACCTCACCCGGCGGAAGGAGTATCCGTGCGGGGAACATGGGTAGCACGGGGTCGCCTGGCCGGGCGAAGCTCCAGGCTCCCTCCATGGTCACGCTGACGTAGTTGCCCGCGGACTCGATAAGAGGCTCCGGAAATTCGTAGTGCTGGGTCACGACGCCGGCGGTGGCGGTGGTGTAGAGGCCGACCACCAGCAACAGCGCCAGAACCCGGAAGCTCCGCGTGGACATACTCATCCTGATGCTCTCCTCGGGGGGATGACGGCCGCGTCGCGACGGACGGACCCGGTTGGAAGCGGCTCGCTCCGCTGCGCCCATTGCAGGGATCAGTGTCGCGGACCGGCTCGCTCCCGGTCTCGGGGGCGGAGACCATTCACGGAGGCTCGACGACCTCCGTGCACGTGCCACACATACTAAGATACACCTCAGGCCCGGTCTGTTGAAACCTCAATGATGCGCGGAGGGCCAGAAAAACGGTTCACCCCTCAATAACGCTCGACCTTGAGAACGCTCGGCGCGTCCTGTACAATCTCGGCAACCCCGTTCACGCAGGCCTCGTCGGCACCGGCGTGATCAGACGCGACCCCCTTCGCCTGGTCATGGTAGCGGACGTCCGCGTTCGGCGGGGCCGCGTTGTGTCCACGGCAGATCCCTGCGGGCCTAGCGCGGCGGGCTGCCGCGGCACGCGAGGGCTCTTCACAAGGAGGAAAACATGCCAACAAGCCTCAAGGCCGGCGACAGGGCCCCGGCGTTCTCCGGACCCGCCTCGGACGGCTCCAAGATATCCCTGCGGGACTTCAAGAACAGAAAGAGACTGGTCCTGTACTTCTACCCGATGGACAACACACCGGGATGCACACGCGAGGCACGGGCGTTCAGGGACGCCGCCGACCGCTTCGAGAAGGTCGGCACGGCGATCGTCGGGGTCAGTACGCAGAGCCTCGACTCTCACAAGCGCTTCACGGCGAACAACGAACTCCCCTTCCCGCTCATCGCCGACACCGACGGGAAGATAGCGAGCAAGTACGGCGTCCTCAAGGAGAACGGGAAGACGGCCGAGCGCGCGACCTTCCTCATAGACAGTGAGGGTAAGATCAGAAGGGTGTGGCCGAAGGTCAGCATAACGGGTCACACGGACGAGATCCTCGGGGTCATAGACGAGCTCTAGGCCAGCACCTGGCCATGGGTGAGACGACCGCGGGGAACTTCAGCAAGGAACAGCAGATTGCCGGCCGACCTCAAGCTCAACGTCAGGCGCGCCCGCGCCTCCGATCGCGAACCGCTCATGGCCATGTCGAAACTGATATGGGGCGGGAGCGACTACCTGCCGCTCGTCTGGGACAAGTGGCTCGCTGATGACAAGGGCGTTCTGCTGACGGCCACGCTGGACGGTGTCCCGGTCGGCGTCTCAAAGGTGTCAGTGCTGGCGCCTGGTGAGGTCTGGCTCGAGGGCTTGAGGCTCCACCCCGACCTGCACGGCAAGGGCCTGGTGAAGCAGATCAACAGGGTCGGCTTCAGCGAAGCGACGAAGTTGAACCCGAAGAGCATCCGATACGCGACCGGAGCCGGCAACGCAGCGTCCAGGCATCTGGGTGAGCTGCGCGGGTTCTGGATGGTCGCCAGAGCTAACTGGCTGTGGGGCAAGTCGCTCCCCGGCATACCGCGCCTCGGACGACCGGCCGGGCCATCGGAGTTCGACAGCGTGCGACGCTACGTCGCCGCCTCCGAGTGCTTCGAAGCCTCCGGCGGGCTCTGTCCCAGAGGATGGAAGTTCCCGGCGCTGACAGACCGGCGAGTCCGATCCCTCCTCCGCCGGGGCCACGTGCTCGTCGCGCGCCGGCGGCGCGACATCGAAGGCGTCGCCATCTATGATATCGGTGAAATAGACGGCGACGTCTGCCTCGGGTACCTGGACGGGCCGGACGAGGTGATGGCGGAACTCGCCCGAGACGTGCGGAGGGTGGCGCGCTCGATGGGACACGATGAAGCGAGCGCGATGCTCCCTGCCGGTCGAATAGCTGACACCGCGCGCCGCGCCGGATACGACCTGATCGTCCCTGCCGACGCGGTGGTCTATGAGCTGAACGCCCGTGGGTTTGGAGGTGACGGAGAGTCGTTCGAGTCCATGATGTGGCGCACGCTTCGGGCGAACAGCGGTGACGCGGCCGACGCGCTCGCGGAGCTGCTCACGGAGAGGGCGCCCTGCAAGCTGCAGCGAGAGAACGCGCGCGACTTCGTGATGCGCAATCTGCTCCCGGACACGTTGCGTCAGACCTATGCCTCCATCGAGCAGGTTCAGTACCGCCTGACCGGCTGGCCAATGCGGGCCATGCTGCGGGGCATAGCCCGCCACTTCATGAATAGGTACGGCATCGCCGGCGAAATGGTCCGAACGTCGGCGAACTCGGTATCGTTCTGGTTTGAGAGCAAGCGCATCGCCGTCGTCAGGATCGGACGGAAGTCGCTGACGCTCACTCTGGGGCCGGGCTTCGGGCCGTGCTTCAGCGCCGGGGCCAGGTTCGGCGTGGAGAGCATTTCGTTCTCGAAGAAAGCGCTGGATCGGACCTCCGGACGCTACTCGGCGATCTCTCTCAAGATATCCGACGAGCGGCACGTGCAGGGCGCGACGAAGGCCATCGACACGTTCATGAAGCACGTCCCCAGATGCCGGAATCCAAGAGAGAAGGGCCGTCAGTGAGTGACGGCCCCTCTCCCACCATCCTTCCATCCGCGAACTGACTATCGCTTCTTGGCAGTCTTCCTGCGGGCCGGCTTCTTCGCAGTCCTCTTGCCGGCCGTCCGCTTGACCGCCTTCTTCGTCGTCCTCCTGGCTGCGGTCTTCCGGCCACCCTTCTTCGCGGTCTTCCTGGCAGCGGCCTTCTTCTTCGCCGGAGCCTTGGCCGCCTTCTTCTTGGCCGGTGCCTTGGCGGCCTTCCTCTTCGCCGGAGCCTTGGCCGCCTTCTTTTTGGCCGGTGCCTTGGCGCTCTTCCTCTCTGCCGGAGCCTTGGCGGCCTTCCTCTTCGCCGGGGTCTTCGGCGCCTTCGCCGACGGCTTTGGAGCCATCTTCTTCCTGAGATCAAGAAGTCTCTTGGCTTCCGCGGCTATGTGCTCGGCGGAGACCTCGAACTCCTTCACCAGCTCCCACGGGGCGCCAGACTCGCCGAACCTGTCATGAACACCGACCATGCCGACCGCTACGGGGGTGCCGAACGCCTTGTCGGATCTAGTGATCGCAGCCGCCACCTGATTCCCGAACCCGCCGCGCTGGTGCTCCTCCGCGGTCACGACGAGACCTGTCTCATCAGCGGCCCTGACGATCGCTTCCGTATCGAGCGGCTTCACGGTGTGGACGTTGAGGATCCTCGACTCGATACCGTACTCCTCCTTCAGGATCCACGCGGCACGCATCGCCTCCGCCACAGAGGGACCGCACGCGATGATGGCGATGTCCTCGTTCTCACTCTTGTACTTCGACGCGAGCGTGTGCTCGAAGGCATCCTTGAAGTTCGGCTTCACCCCGCGGAGCCTGATGACGTTGGCCTTTCCGAACACGTACGGGGTCTTCCCGTCGGTGACGACCGGGGTAGCCTCGCGGGCGAACCGCACGTACTTGGGCCCCGGAACATCGAACAGCAGATGCTCGGTCGCGCGCTTGGTCTCGACAGAATCACACGGGACCTCGACGTTCATGTTCGGGAGGCCGCACATCTGGAATAGCTCCTCCAGGGCCTGATGCGTCGCGCCGTCAGGGCCGACGGACACGCCGCCGTGCGCTCCGGCGATCATCACGTTGAACTCACCGTAGGCGACCGTCGTCCGGAGCTGGTCCAGGTTGCGACCGGACGCGAACACGCCGTACGTCCCGAAGACCGGGAGCTTCCCCTCCTTGGCGAGACCGGCGCACACGCACGTCCCGGACTGCTCGGCGATCCCGATGGAGAACCACCGGTCCAGACGCTCCGGATGCCCCTCGTAGAACTGGCTGATCGTGATCGACCCTGAGATGTCCGCTCCCAGGCACACGACCCGCTCGTCGTCTCCGCGATCGGCGAGCGCCCGTCCGAATCCCTTTCTGGTCGGGTCCATCTCGACCTTCATGTTGTCCGTCTCGTTCCAGAAGTAGTTCCTGGAGAACCTGGGCTGCTTGGCCTCGAGTGTCTTGGTAGCCTTCTTCTGCCAGTCGTCCGCGATCTTGAGCATCTCCTTGACCGGCAGCTTCTCGTCGAGCCCGAGCTGCTTGAGGGCCGCCCACATCTGCTCCTCGTTCGGCGTCTTGCCGTGCCAGCCGGCCACATCCTCCATGAAGTCGACGCCCTTGCCCTTGACGGTCGAGGCAAGGATGAGGGTAGGCTTGTCCTTGACCGTCTTCGCTTCCTCGAACGCGGCCAGTAGCTCTCCCATGTCGTGACCGTCGCACTCGATGACGTGCCAGTGGAATGCGCGGTACTTCTCCTCGAGCCGCTCGACGTTCATGACGTCGCAGCACCAGCCGTCGATCTGAAGCCTGTTGCGGTCGATGACGGCGCACAGATTGTCGAGGCCGAAGTGGCCGGCCTCCATCGCGGCTTCCCAGACCTGCCCCTCCTGCTGCTCGCCGTCGCCCATGAGGCAGTAGATGCGGTGGTTCTGCTTGTTGAGATTGGCGGCGAGGGCCATGCCGACCGCGATGGAAAGGCCCTGACCCAGCGAGCCGGTCGAGGCCTCGACGCCGTCGAGCTTGAGCCAGTGCGGGTGTCCCTGGTACGGAGCGTAGAGCTTGCGCAGCCTCGCAACGTCCTTCACGTCGTAGTAGCCGGCCATACCCAGACCCAGGTAGAGCGAAGGAGCCTTGTGCCCGACGGACCACACGATCCTGTCGCGGTCCTTCCAGAAGGGGTCCTTCGGATCGTGGTCGGCGACGTGCAGATAGAGAGCCGCCGTGATGTCCATGATGGAGAGCGTGCCGCCGGAGTGGCCGGAGCCGGCCGCGTGGAGGGCTATCATGTCGTAGCCCCGCATCTCGTTCGCGGCCTCCTTGAGCTGCTCGACCGTGTACGCCTTGCGGACCTTCCCTGTCTTCGAGTTCAGAATCGCCATCTGGTGCTTTCCTCCGTTCGTCTGGGGCCGTATGGCCTCGTCCGATAAAGGACACCGGTTTCTAAGGGGAAACGCGCCGAATCGGCCCAGCAGTAGGGCCGATTGAGCAATCTAGGATAGCATCTGCGGGCGTGGGTGTAAAGCGCAGTAGTGCGTGCAGAGCACGCCTCAGCGGACGAATCCGAGTTTCCGGAGGCGTGCCGCCTCCGGACGGGGCATTCTCACCTTCATCTCGACGAACTCATCACCATCTGTCCTTGAGAGGACCTCCCCGTGTGCGTGGACGAACGCGACGGTCTTCCCGTCGGCCACAGGGATGGACAGCTCCACAAGCTCCTCGCGGCTCTCGACGAAGGCGGTCATGGCCCTCCGCACCTCCTCGAGTCCGGTCCCCTCGGTTGCGCTCGTGAAGATCGCGCCCGGGTACTTCGCCTCGAGCCGCTCCATCTCATCGCCGTACCGGAGCCGGTCGACCTTGTTGAACACGATCCTCGTCGAGATCTCGGACGCTCCGATCTCGTCAAGGACCTCGTTGGCCAGCTCGAGATACCGCTCGCAGTGCTCGCGCGACACATCGACTACGTGTAGAAGGAGGTCCGACTCGGCGACCTCGTCGAGCGTAGCGTGGAAGCTGACCACCAGGTGATGCGGAAGCTTCTTGATGAGGCCGACGGTGTCTGTCAGGAGCGCCTCGTGACCGCCCGGCAGCTCGATGCGGCGCGTGGTGGCGTCGAGCGTGGCGAAGAGAAGGTCCTCCGTGAAGACGTCGGCGCCGCTCAGCGCATTCATCAGAGTCGACTTCCCCGCGTTCGTGTAGCCGACCAGCGCCACTCGGGTCGTACCCTCTCGGCTCTTGCGCTGAACCGCCCGGTCGACCTCGACCCCCTTCAACACCTTCTTGAGGATGCGGATGCGCTCGTGCACGGCACGGCGGTCGCTTTCGAGCTGCGTCTCCCCGGGCCCTCTCGTTCCGATCCCGCCACCGAGCCGCTCGAGGTGGTCCCACAGCCGGCGGAGCCTCGGCAGCTCGTATTCGCACTGCGCAAGCTCCACCTGCGTCCTCGCGACCTTCGTCCGCGCGCGCCTCGCGAAGATGTCGAGGATGAGTTCGGTGCGGTCGATGACCTTGAGCTCCGTCGCCTTCTCTACCTCTCGTGCCTGCGCCGGCCTGAGGTCGTCGTCGAACACGAGCAGGTTCGCGTCGTGGACCGCGGCCGCCATCTTGATGCGTTCTATCATCCCGCTTCCGACGTAGGTCTTCCCATCGATGCGCGTTCTGTTCTGAACGAAGCGGTCGACGACGGTCGCGCCGGCCGTGCGCGCCAGCTGCGCCAGCTCATCGAGCGACTCGTGCTCGTCATCGACCGTCGTGGCGGGCAGGCTCACTCCCACGAGAATCGCCCGCTCGTCGCTGGGCGTGTGTTCCCCTTTGATGTCGTCCTCCTCGCTGTCCCGTCGCGCCCGGCCGAACCGCAACGGTGGTGGTCGGCCACGTCGCGGGCCGATGGCGCAGGCGGCGATCAGTCGTTCTGGAAATCCATCTCCACTTCGCTGGCATCCGGGCTCTGGAACTGCCCGTCCTCTGAGAACCGGAACGTCTTGGACAGCGCTCCGTTGCTGACCCTTGCGCTGCCCGAGAGATTCCAGTGATGGTCGGAGCCATCCAGATACTGCTCCACGCCCTTGCCGATACCCTCCCACGTCACCGTGAACGGTATGGCGACCTCCGCACTTCCACCCGCCGGGACGAAGACCTCCTGCGGCATTCGGCCGTTGGCCATCTCAGTGCCGTCAACATCCACCTTGTATTCGAGCCGCCCGACGTTCGCCCCGAATCCGTTTGGGTTGGACACGCCCACGTTGAGCAGCAGCTCAACGCCGTCCAGCGACAGGCCGTCGATCTCGACGCTGTTCAGCGTCACCTTGGGAGGCATCACGCTCGCGCACGAGGCTAGGAGCGCCCCGCAGGCGACTAGGGCCGCGCAGCGGACACGAACTGCTAGTGCCGTCCCGCGGCGGGTCGAGACCGCGCCTCGTCCTTCTGTCACTCTCATGTCCCTGCTCCTCTGCCGTCAGGTTCGCCTTGTAAGCTCCACCGCTCAGTCGGGCGTGTTCTGCTTCATCAGCCCGGCCAGCTCAACGATGATACCCTCGACTGCCTTCCTGACCTCCGGACACATGGTGCCACCGAGCTTCGTCGACGCCGCCTGAACCGCCACAAGATAGACGTCCGCGCCCGTGTCCTCCTTCAGGATCGACATGAACATCGAAAGCGGCGGCGCGTGTGTCCCGATCATGAGACCGCCGACATCGTCGGACGAAGCGATGCGAACCTCTCCGGGCTCGCCGTCAAAATCGGCCGCGTCGATGAGAATGATCGTGTCCGGCGCGGCGCGGCGAACCGGCGCCACGAAGTTCTCAGGCGCCTGCCCGCCGTCGAAGACGCGCGTCGGGAACTCCCGAGCCAGCGCCTCGGCGACCGTGGGGCCAGCCGCGTCGTCGGCCTTGAGGACGTTGCCAAGCCCCATCACAACGACACGACCCCGCGCAATGCCTGGTAGAGGTATCATGTTCCCCTGAAGGGAGCTCGCATCAGTCAGCGCCACATCGCCTCTGTGCTGCTCACAGCCAGCGCTGCTCCGTCCACATGGCCAGCGATTAAACCACATCTAGGCGGCGTTCTCCACGCCCGTCAGAGCGACAGGCGGAAGCAGTTGTGTGCGGCTGCGGCGGCTGGTATCTTCGCTCATCCCCAATATGGCTCCGTGTGGAGGAGATGAGGCCGTGGAGAGGAACGACATCCCTATACTCGAGCACGACCCCTCGCCGACCGCGGTCATCGAGCCCTCGTGCCACGTCAAGCCGATCGATGCCCCCGAGCACTGCGTCCCGTGCTTCTTTCAGGACGTCATCGACGGGCTCGTGGAGCAGGGTCGCCTCAAAGAGATCGCGGCGTTGGGCTCCGAGATGGGCAGACACCCTCTCTACGAGATGGAGGTGGACGGTCGCAGGGTCGCCGTGCTGCAGCCCGGCCTCACGGCGCCGTTCGCCGCGGCCATGCTCGAAGAGGTCATCTGTCTGGGGTGTCGCAAGTTCGTCGCGTGCGGCGGGGCCGGCGTCCTCCTTCCCGACATCCACGTCGGGCGCGTCATCGTTCCGACCTGCGCCATCCGTGACGAGGGCACGTCCTACCACTACCTCCCCCCGGGCCGCGAGGTCGAGCCTGCGCCTGAGGCGCTCGCCGCCATTGAAGCGGTGCTCACCGAGCACGGCGTCGACTATCTGAGCGGCAAGGTGTGGACGACCGACGCCATCTACCGGGAGACGCGCGACAAGGTCGAGCGGCGGCGCGAGGAAGGCTGCATCGCTGTCGAGATGGAGGCCGCAGCGTTCTTCGCAGTGGCCAGGTTCCGCGGGGTCACGTTCGGGCAGATCCTCTACGGTGGTGACGACCTGAGCGGTGAGGAGTGGGACCATCGAGGATGGCAGAAGCACGGCACCGTGCGCGAGGGGCTGCTGTGGCTGGCGGTGGAGGCGTGCCTTAGGATGTAGGGCCAGAGGATGCTATGACAGACATGCCCGTCATCATCAGATCCGAACGCCTGGTGCTGCGTGAGTTCGTCGCCGAGGACTTCGGCGCGGTGCACGAGTACGCCACCGACCCGGAGGTCGTACGCTTCATGCCGTGGGGGCCGAACACCGAGGACGAGACGCGCGCGTTCATCGAACGCTCGCTGGAAGCGCAGCGCCGGGAGCCGCGCAGAGCATTCGAACTCGCCGTGACGCTCGCGGAAGGCAGCCGGTTGATCGGCGGATGCGGCATCCGCGTCTCTGCGCCGTCCGACCTTGGCGCCGACATGGGCTATTGCCTGAGACGCGACTGCTGGGGTCGTGGGCTGGGCACCGAGGCAGCGCGCGCGATAGTCGGCTTCGGGTTCGAGCGGCTCGGCATGCACCGCATCATAGCCACGTGCGATACGAAGAACGTGGCATCAGCGCGCGTGCTCGATAAGACCGGAATGAGAAGAGAGGCACACTACCGCGAGGACTCGCTCATACGAGACGAATGGCGTGACTCCTACCTCTACGCCATTCTGGAGCGTGAATGGAGGTCCTGCCGTGGAGACGCGTGACTACACCGGCGGCGAACGACCCGACCGGGCAAGGATCGAGATCGACCGGACGCCGATGATGATAATGCTGGTCCTGATCGTCGTCGCGGTGGTCCAGTTCGCCCACTACTACGCCAAGCTGCCGGAAACGCTCGCCACGCACTTCAACATGGCCGGGCAACCCAACGGCTGGACCGGCAGGGCCGGGTTCATCGCAACGATGGGCGCCATAGAGGCATTCTTCGTGATCGGCGCGTTCCTGTTCACGAGGTTCGCCGCGAGGATCCCGACGAGCGCGCTCAACATTCCAAACAGGGACTACTGGATGGAGCCCGCGCGCCGGAGCGACAGCCTGAAGTTCGTCTGGAGCCACATTCTCTGGATCGAGACGATCACGCTGGCGTTCCTGATCGTTGTCGCCGAGGTCGTCTTCCGGTCCAACCTCACCGGGGGCACGCCCGCGCTCCCGGGTGACTTCTTCTATGTCCTGGTGGTCTTCGTCGTGACGATCGGCTGGCTGGCCATCCGCATCCTCTTGAGGTTCAGAAGGCACGGACTGGACTAGACGACCACTCAGCCTTCCCTTATGCGGACGTCTCCGTCGCTCGTCCTGACGCGCAGACTGCCGCTGCCTCCGCGCACCCGGCCCGAGGCCATGTGGTCGTCCTTCATGTAGTCCTGAGGTTCCGGAACGTCGATGCTCACACGCCCGTCATCGGTCTTCACGCGGAACGAGTAGGAGCTTCCGGCCGGCATCGATACAGTGACATGTCCGTCGTCCGTCTCGATATCGACGTCCTTGACCTCGCCCGAGCTGATCCCGACATCCACGTCGCCGTCGGCCGCGCGCACGCGTACGGAGCCCGCGTCGGCGAGACCCAGCGATACATCGCCGTCGTCGACCGAAACGTCGAAGCTGCCTCTCGAGTCGCTGACGCTGATGTCTCCGTCCTGGAGATCGAGCTTCGCGATCAGAGGACCGCATCCGGACAGGCGTACATCGCCGTCGTCTCCCGACAACCGCAGCTCGCCCGACAGGCCGATCACGGTGACATCGCCGTCGTTCGTCGAGACGCTCGTACTTGCGGCGGCAACGTCGTCGAGCAGCACATCGCCGTCGCTGACTGAGCAGTCGATCTCGGCACGCCAGTCCGCGATCTCGACGTCGCCGTCGTCCCCGTCGATCTCGAGCTTGACCCACGCGGGCGCCTTGATGGTGTACGTGTACTCGTAGATGCGGATGGACTGGAACATCGAGGGGCCGCTCGGCAACATGTGCCCCACGACGCTGACGACGTTCTCGCCGAGCTCGAACTCCACGTCGAAGTCGGGGTCCTCTCCCACGCCGAGGCGGGTAACGTCGGCACGGCAGCGGACGGCCACGTCTATGACGTTCTTGTCCCACGGGGTTATCGTGACGTCCCCGTCACCGCTGTGAAGCTCCAGACGGAAACCCTCGCTGACATCGAAGCTCTGATGAAAGTCCCGGTCGATGCTGGTCGCCCTGGAGGGCGTGGAGACGACCCCGAGCATTGCGAGAGCCATGACTGCTACAAATGCACCGTTCATCTCACGACCTCCCTGCGGAATGGGACTGTGACCTGACGCACTTAGCGGCCCGGATTGGCTCGTACACAAACTGAGACACCCGCGGACGGGTGATGGTTTCCTCAGGGCATCAACTAGCGCTTCACCGCAGCCTGAGGCCGTGATAGCATTGATTCTCAGCAACCTGAACAGGAATCGAGGAGGTGCGCGCATGGCGGAAGCAAAGGGCAACCTGCCCCACTGGGATCTCTCGAACGTGTACGGCGGGCTCGACGCAGCCGACTTCAAGGCCGACTTCGAGCTGCTCAAGGGCTACCTTGACAAACTGGAGAAATATGAACAGGCGCACGGGATAGGCAAGCTCGAGGCGCCGCCCGGAGATCCGGCTGCAACCGGGGAGGTTCTGGGTGGCATCCTCGGTATGCTCAACGACACCCTGCTCACACTCTCGACGCTGAACGCCTACGTCTACAGCTTCGTGTCTACCGACTCGCGCAACACTCTCGCCGCCCGCAGGCAGAGCGAACTCGAGCAGCTTCAGATCCGCTTCCGCAAGGTCTACGTCCCCTTCGAGGCCTGGGTGGGCTCGGTCGCACCGGTGCTCGACAAGATCGTCGAGACATCTCAGGTCGCTAAGGAACACCGTCTGGCCCTCAAGGACATCGCCGACGAGAGCAAGTTCCGCATGACCGCGGAGATGGAGGCGCTCGCGTCGGAGCTCGTGATGTCCGGAGGCGGCGTCATGGACAAGCTCCAGGAGCGCGTCACGAGCCAGCTCAAGATGCCGTTCACGGACAAGACCGGCAATACCAAGCAGCTGCCGATGACGATGCTGCGCAACCTCGCCAACGACTCAGACCCGGACGTGCGCAAGCGCGCCCACGACGTCGAACTCAGAGGCTGGGAGTCGATACGCGAGCCCGTCGCCTTCGCGATGAACGGCGTCAAGGGGACGGCCGTGACGCTAGCCAAGCGGCGAGGCTACGAGGACGTTCTCCACTGGTCGCTCGAGATGAACAAGATGGACCGAGCCACGCTCGACGCGCTCATGGGCGCGATGAAGGACTCGTTCCCCACCTTCAGGCGTTACCTCAAGAGCAAGGCCGAGAAGCTCGGTCGTCAGAAGCTCCCGTGGTGGGACATGATGGCGCCGGTCGGCTCGGTGGAACTCAAGTACACGTGGGATGAACTCAAGGCGTTCGTGGTCGAGCAGTTCGGGACGTTCAGCAGCGAGCTTGCCGACTTCGCGAGGAACGCCTTCGAGCACAACTGGATAGATGCGGAGCCCCGGGATGGCAAGATCGGAGGCGCGTTCTGCATGCGCGTCCCCAAGGTCAACGAGTCGCGTGTGATGTGCAACTTCGATGGGAGTTTCGACCAGCTCTCGACGGTCTCGCACGAACTCGGACACGGGTTCCACAACTACTGCCAGATCGGGCTTCCCATGATACGCGCCGGCTCACCGATGACGCTCGCCGAGACGGCATCCATCTTCTGCGAGACGCTCGTGACGAACGCGGCCCTTAAAACCGCGAAGCCCGAGGCGCAGCTGGGCATCCTCGAGAACCAGCTCATCAACGCGACGCAGGTCATCGTCGATATCTACTCGCGCTTCGTATTCGAGAGCGAGGTCCTGAAGCGGCGCGCGGAGGCAGAGCTGTCGGCCGACGAGTTCTGCGAGATCATGGTGGACGCGCAGAAGAAGACCTACGGCGACGGGCTCGACCAAGAGCATCTGCACCCGTACATGTGGCTTCTGAAACCCCACTACTACTCGTGCGACTACAACTTCTACAACTTCCCATACGCCTTCGGCCTGCTGTTCGGGCTCGGCGTCTACGCTCTCTATCAGAAGGAGGGCGAGGCGTTCATCCCAAGGTACAAGGAGCTGCTGCGGAGCACGGGTGAGGGCAAGGCCGCCGACCTTGCAGCGAAGTACGACATCGACATCCGTTCACGGGGCTTCTGGGAGGACAGCATCAAGGTGCTCGCGGCGCAGGTCGACAGATACTGCGAGCTTGAGGGATAGGTGAGCCGCGCCGCCGCTCGAAGGCCTGAGCGGCAACTTCGCGTCCCAAAAGACCGAATCAGCCTCACGACAACAGGGGCGGCTCACCTCGAGCCGCCCCTTGTTCATCACATCCAATGCCGTCGGCCTCGCGCGCGGGACTCCCGCCCTCAACGCACCACCGTTCAGCACACCTTAAGAATGACCAGCGTCACATCGTCGGCCTGGATCTCGAGCTGCGAGAAGTCGCGCACCGCCTTGAGGAGAGCCTGGCCTATCTCCTCCGCCGACTCATTCCGATGCTCGGTCACGATCCTGATGACGTTCCCAAGCTCGAACTCCTCGTCACCGGGGTTCCTCGCCTCAGTCACGCCGTCGGTGTAGAGGCAGAGCACGTCCCCGGGCGCGAGCTGCTCCTCGGCCACGTCGTACTCCGCGTCGGGGATGAACCCGAGCACGAAGCCACCCTCCTCCAGCTGCCGGCAGTCCCCGTCCTGCGAAACGAGTATCGGGTTATCGTGCCCGGCGCGGACGTACCTCAAGAGGTGCGTCTCCTTTTCGATGGCGCCCAGGAAGAGCGTCACGAACTTGCCGGCGTCGGTGTTGCGGTGGACGAGCCGGTTCAGATTCTGAGCAGTACCCTTGATATCAAAGTCCGGCTGGAACGCGTGGCAGTGGAGCCCTGCCTGCACGTTCGACATGAGGAGCGCGGCGGGCAGGCCCTTGCCCGAAACATCGGCGATCGTGAAGACGAGCGGTCTGCCTCCGTCGAGGTCGATCACGTCGTAGTAGTCGCCCGAGACCGCTAGCGAACTCACGTTGATGCCCCAGACGTCCAACCCCTTTACCTCCGGGATCTCGTCGGGGAGGAACCTCTCCTGTGTCCGACGCGCGGTCTCGAGTTCCTTCCTGACCCGCTCGTTCTCGACGGCCTCCGCGTGCAGCTCCTTCGTCGTCTCTACGTGGTTGCTCACCAGAGCGAACGACGCGGAGAAGAGCAGGCTGCCCAGAACGAGTCCGCCCGGAAGGACGATGTCGGCGCGGGCGTGAAGGAAACCGGTCGCCACGAGGCAGGCGGCTATGACGCCTATGGCGGTGAACGCCGCGAACGCAGGACGACGCCGCGACATCAGGAGCACGCAGGCGACACACCAGATGACGATCCAGGCGAGCGTTATCGGCCACGCGGCGTCCCTTATGGGCGCGCCCCGCAGCAGAGTCTCCGTGATGGCGCCGAGAACGACAACTCCCGGCAGGCCGAACGCCTCGACGCCTCCCCCTATGTCCTGAAGCCTCGGCACGGTGACGAAGTCGGTCGACGGGTCGTCGACGAGGCCCACGAGCGCGATGCGGCCCTTGACGACTGACAGCGCCTCGGGGTCCTCGTTGTAGACGTCCTTGTACGACACGACCGGGATCGTAACGTCCATGGACGGGAACTCGATCGGGATGTTGCCCTCAACGTCAACCCCCGCGAGCCTCTCGGGCAGCGACTCAAGCCCGAGCCTCGTCAGGCGAGAGTCCCTGTCGAATCGCCTCACGGTCCCGTCGGAATCGGTCTGGACGTCCGCCACGAACGCGCCCTGCGCGGCGGACATCAGGAGCGAGTCGGGCTGGCTCGCCGTCAGGAGCACCGCCGTGTCTCCGGAACGCGCCGACCTGCGCTCCTCACGAAGCGACATCACGAGGAACACTTTGCCGGATGCGCGGATGGCGTCGGCGAACCTTGTCGGCGGCTCGTCGAACGTGTCGCCGCCTAAGGACAGGTCGAACACGATCGCGCGCGCGCCCGCCTTGTCGAGGATCTCGACCATGCGCGCGTGCTTGTCGGTGTGCCTGGACAGAGGAAAGACGGGCGAGTCGAACAGCTGCTCACGCGTCGGCCTGTCGATGCCGACGACGGCGACCTCCGTCCACGGAGCCACGGGCCGCTTGGAGTGGAAGTAGTTGAAGAAGCGCGCGTCGAGCGGCGCCCAGAAGATGGGGCGCGCCAGGTATGCGAGCGGTATGAGATAGATGAGAGGGAGCAGGCGTCTGAGCCTGCTCCCGTGGAAGATGCCTCCGAATGTCACTCGTCACCCCGAGCTTCGAGCAGGTCCTCGTAGGCTTGCTTGTACAGGCCGATGTCGGCGAACGCCCTCGCCCGCCACATACGCGCCGAGCGCGACTGCGACGGCGACGCCACCGCAGCGTCGAACCTGTAGATGGCCTCCTCGTGAAGGCCCGATGAGAGCAGCAGCACGCCGGCTTCGAGGTCGCCCAGCGTATCTATCGCCTGGTCGAGCCTCTGCTCCTCGTCCGGCGTCATGACCACGAAGGAGCGCCATCCGGACTCGCCCTCCCAGCCATCAGCGTCGGGCTGCACCTTCCAGACGTACTCCTCGCCGGGCAACAGCTCCTCGAGCACCGCACCGTTGTCGCGGACGACGCGCGTCATCTCGTCACCGTCGGCCGGCGCCACCGTCAGCACGTAGCTGTCGACGCCCGGCACTTCACTCCAGAAGAGCCTCGCGTCCTCAGCCCTCACTCGGCCGTCCTGCGCGGGTATCATCTGCGTCGGCGCCTCGGTGGGCAACGCCCAGTCCCGGACGGTCCGTGTCCGGAGAGGCTGTCTGCGGCTTTCGCCGATCCAGTCGGCAAGCTGCATGCGGACCCACGAGGCCAGATCCCCACCGGCCCCGCCGCCGCCCGCGAACTGCATCTCGCCCGGTCCCACCAGGTTGAACTCGTCTCCGACCGGAGTGAACCCCGTGCACCTGGATCCCGTCCTGGCGACGACCGTGTCGCCATCGCGCAGCACCAGCCCCTCGCGCGCCGGCATGTCCCCTTCGCCGCGCTTCACGACCACATCACCGGAGACGGACACGACGAGCCCGCCCGGGGATTCGGAGGACCATGCCGCTATGGGCAGGAAGAGACACAGGCAGAAAAGCACGAGCGCCATGTGGAACCTGCGTGACGAAACGAAATGCATGCTGCCTCCTTTGGGGGACTGCTGCTCTTTGGGGACTGCTGCTCTCGTCAGAGCCCGGCGCGGGTCTTCGACCGCGCATTCATAGACAATTACAAGCCACGGGCGCTGCAGGTTCGAAGGAATGCCGGGCCCGCAGGCCGATCTCAAGCCCGCCGGCGGCCCCTCCGATGCCCCTCGCTCCCGGAGCGACCTCCGCTACTGCGTCGGCTCGGCCTCGTTCCGGCTCCTGACCAGGTCTTCGTAGGCGTCGTGATAGAGCCCTATCTCGGCCATCGTCTGAGCGCGCCACTTCCGGGCGGACGCTCCCTGGCTCGCGGACGCCACCGCGGCGTCCAGCCGGTAGGCCGCCTCCTCGTGCAGGCCGGCCGACAGAAGCAGCACGCCGGCCTCGAGGTCGCTCATCGCGGAGACCGCGGCGTCGAGCCCGTCCTCCTCCTCGGGGAGCATGACGCGGAACCCGCGCCACTTGGACTGACCGGTCCAGCCCTCGAGCGCCGGCATGACCTTCCAGACATACTCGCGCCCTGGGACCAGATCATCCGCGATCAGCCTGTGACCCCTTACGCTCCGGCTCGTCTCCTCGCCATCCTCGGACACGAACGTCACCAGATACCGATCGATGCCGGGCACCGTCCCCCAGTAGAAGACGGCGCTGTCGGGGCGCACCTGGCCGCCGGGCGCCGGGATGATGGGCGCCGGCGTAAGCGTCTCGACCTCCCAGTCACGCTTGAGAGTGCGGGTGACGATGGGCTGCCGTCTGCTCTCGCCGATCCACTGCGTGAGCTGGCGACGTACCCAGAGCGTGACCCGGTCGAGCATGCCGTCGACCTCGGACCTGGCCAGACGGAGCTCGCCTGGACCGGGCAGGTCGAACGGCTCGCCCGACGGCGTGAAGCCTGTGCAGCGGGCGCCATCAGAAGCGCGGACGATGTCTCCATCCTGGAGGACAAGGCCCTCGGTCACGGGCTCGTCACCATCTGGACGCTCTACGATCACGTCGCCCCGCACGGACACGACAACGCCCGAGGACGGGGCCGTCGGTGCGCCGTTCGCAGGCTCGGCCGCCACCACAGACGGTCCGGCGACGATGAGCCCGACGGTCATGCATAGGAGAACGTATCTCATACGCCCTACCTCCTGAATGCCCGCTGCCGCAGTGCGGCGGAGTGCCACGCTCACGATGCTACCTCACACGGGCGGGATTCCCAACCATAATGAACTACAATCAACGAGGAGGGCAGGTTCGAACAAACAAGTGGCCCGCCACGGGACAGGCGGGCAGGAGCCTCGACCGTTCGCAGGACGCTAGTTGCGCTCCCCTATGAGGACGAACGCGGACCAGAAGTACGGGTGTTCGTATGGGTGGTAGCCTTCTTCGTCGGTGTACGAGCGAAGCCAGGCCTTGGCCTCGCGGAGCGCGTCGGCCTTGCTCATTCTGAGGCCCGGTTCACCGCCGCGCTCGTCGGTGTAGGCCCCGAGCCTGTTCTCGTAGAACCGGCGCATGAGAAGCGAGGTTGCCGTGTCCTCGACCTTCCAGAGGCTCACGAGCATGCCGCGAGCGCCGGCCTGAAGGAACGCGTGGGCGAACCCTATGTACCCCTCGCCGACGACCTCCTTGCCGAGGGCTGTCTCGCACGCGGAGAGCGTCACGAGGTCGCAGTCCAGACTCCACTCGCGAACGATCTCGCCCGCCGTCAGGAGCCCGTCGTAGATGCGACGGCCGGCCAGCGCAGACTCGAGCGGGTCTGGAAGCCCGACCTGCGACAGCACGAGAGCCGACTGATCCGGCCGTTCATCGTCGACCAGCGCGTGAGTCGCCAGGTGGATGATGCCATAGTCGCGGAGCGCATCCTCCGAAGCCAGCTCCACAAGCTCCTGCTCGGTGGCGTCCGGGCCCAGCAGCACCGTGGCGTCGTCAGACAGGGACGAAAGCGACAGGACCTCGGCCCTCGAACCGAGCAGGCGCGGCAGCCCGTCGACCGAGGCGCGCTGGGTTCCGGCGCCCCGTTCGGCTCCCCGCACGCCGTCGGCGTCGGGTGCACGACCATCGCGTTGCCCATCCTCAAGCTCCATCGCATCGAGGTCCGCCTCGGTGAACGGAGGATCGCCCACGAGCAGCATCGCGTCGGTCCTGCCCGCACTCTCACCGCGTTCCTCGAGCCAGGCGTAGACGGTGGCCGACGGCGCGTAGGAGACCGCGAACCTGTCCCCGACGAGGACACCGTCCGCATCGACGAGCGTCTCGATGGGAAGCCCAAGCACCGCTCCCGACGGCAGGACGACCAGCTCCGCGGCTCCATCGAGCGCGGATGCGAGCGGCTCCAGGCGCTCGCGCCAGAGCGCCCGCGCGTCCCTGGAGAGCCCCGCGCCGGAAGACGACGGGTCGGAGAGCTGCTCGCGGTACTTCCCGTATTTCCTCTGAATCGACCGCACGGTCGCGCCGGAGGTGCTCCCACAACGTGCCCACGCGACCGATCCGCTGTTTCTGATCACGTAGCCCCACGACTCGACGTTGCCGTCCCCCACGTCGGCGTCTATCCATCCAACGATGGCCGTGGCCTTGTCCAACACGCTCTGTATCCGCTCCAGCGGGAACAGGTGTCCCTCAGTCACGGGATGCGACTCAGCAAGCCTGGCCTGGAAGACGCTCCAGTCGGCCTCGGTCTCGAGCAATCTGTGCCGCGTCTCCTCGGCAAGCCGCGCGGTCTCTCCCGTCGTGTCCGACGCCGCCGCGTCCGCGTAGGCGGCGAGTTCGCCATCCAACTCCGCCAGGGCCGACCTCAGAGAATCCTCGCGCGCAGACTCCGCGGGAGAGAGCACGCGCTCCTCCGCTGTCATGAGCAGGTCCGCGAGCGTGCGCGCCAGGGCTCTCTCCGCCGCCGGCCACGCGTCGTCGATCTTGCCCTGCTCGAGGCGAGAAACCGCCAGCGCGACGAGCGGCGGCCGGAGCCTGAGCGCCATCGTGGCGCTCGACATTCCTGCGCCCGCACGCAGCCTGGCCGCGTCATACGTCGTCGCGGCCTCCATCAGCGTCTGCTCGGCCGCGGCCGCGTCGCCCTCTCGCAATTCCAGATGCCCGATGCTGCTCAGGTTGTACGCCACCGCCGCGCTCTGCGTGCCCAGCGCCCGCGAGCGGATATCGAGCGCCTCGCGGTAGAGCGCAAGCGCTTCGTCCAGCCTGCCGACCTCCTCAAGGAGAGACGCCAGGTTCGAAAGGTCGGTGGCCACCTCAACGTGGTCGCTCCCCAGGAGCTCGCGGTGCATCGCGAGCGCCTCTCTGTAGAGCGGCTCGGCCTCCTCGTACTTGCCCGCGGCCTGAAGCGCATGGGCGAGCCCGGTAAGGCTGACCGCAACCTCGGGGTGTCGGTCGCCGAAGGCCTTGCGCCGGATCTCCAGCGACTCACGGAAGAGCGGCTCCGCTCCAGCGTAGTCGCCCTCGCTCTCCAGCGTGTGCGCGAGATTGTGGAGCGCGAACGCGAGGTCGGGGTGGTCGTTGCCGAGCGTGGCGCGATAGATCTCGACCGCCTGCCTGTGAAACTCCTCGGCCTCCGAGTACTCGCCGCGGGCCGCTAGAAGAGCCCCCATGTTGCTCAACGAGAGCGCGACGTACGGATGCTCATTCCCAAGCACGGCCTGCCAGATAGCAGTCGACCTGCGCAGGAACGGCTCGGCCGCGGCGTAGTCCATCCTGTCGTAGTAGAGGCTCGCCAGAGCGTTGAGGCTCGAAGCAACGTCTGGGCTCTCCTCTCCCAGCGCGGCCCGCCGCACCTCGAGCGCGCGTAGCAGGTCGCGCTCAGCCTCGGGGTAGTCTCCGAGACGCTGGAGGAGCATCCCAAGATTGGCGGTGATGGCGGCGACGTTGAGGTCGTCCTCCCCAAGCGCGTCGGTCAGGATGTCGAGGCCCTCGGTTATGTCCTCCTTGGCCTTCTCGAGGTCTCCCGTGGCTTCGTAGAGCATGCCGAGGTTGTTGAGCGTGGCGCCGACGTACGCGTGGTCGGGACCCAACAGCTCGCGCCTGACGTCGAGGGCATCCAGGAACAGCGGCTCGGCCTGTTCGTACTCGCCGCCGTACTGCAGGAGCGACGCCAGCTCGTCCTCGGCTGCGGCCGTGGCGAGATGTCTGTTCCCGAAGTGCTTCCTGTACAGCGCCAGACGCCCGCGCGCGGCCTCCGCCCCCTCCTCGTATGACCCCTGCATCCAGGACTCCTCCATGGCAACGCCCAGGCTGTCTGCCCGCGCCAGCTCGGCCCGCGCGCCCTCCGGAAGACCGGCGGCGAACTGGAGCGTCTCGACTAGCTGCCGCGTATCCTCGACGTCCAGCACCGTAGCCTCTGCCTCGCCCCTCACAACCTCCAGTAGCTCGTTCGCCAGGGCCGCCGCGCCCGTGTAGTCGCCTGCCAGGCGCAGCCCCATGATCCTCTGCGAGAGAGCGTCCGGATCGGCGCACGTCGAGGCGCCGTCAGGCTCGACGGAGATGGAATCGGCGGCCGCGCCCTCCGACTCCACAGCGACACGCTCGTCCGAGCCCACGGATGCGCACGGGGCAAAGAAGATGAGCGCGGCGACGGCAGCCGTCGCCGCGACGAAGGTCCGGGGTCGTGGCGTCATGGACTGAGCTTCCTCCCTAAGACCGGTCCCCGATCAGCACGAACGCCGACCAGTAGAATGGATGATGGTACGGACGCCGGCCGGCCTCGTCCGCGTAGTCCCGAAGCCAGAGCTTGGCCTCCCTGAGCGCGTCGGCTTTCGCCATCGGTGCCGCGTCTGAACCGAACAGGTTCGCGTAGAACCGACGCATGAGCATCGAGGTAGCACGGTCCTCCACCTTCCACAGGCTGACCAGCATGCTGCGCGCGCCCGCCTGCATGAATGCGTGTGACAGACCGATGTAGCCCTCACCTCCGGCCTCGCGCCCGAGCGCTGTTTCGCATGCCGATAGAGTAACAAGGTCGGCGCTCAGGTTCCACCCTCTGACGATCTCCCGGGCGGTCAGGACGCCGTCGCAGACGCGCCGCCCCTCGGCCGCCGCCACGACCGGGTCGGGAAGGTCCTCCTGCGACAGCACGAGCGAGGACAGTCCGGGCACGCGGTCGTCAACGTGCGCGTGCGTGGCGAGATGCACGATGCTCAGCTCGCCCAGGCGTCCCGAATCCGACAGCTCCTGTAACGCGGTCTCCGAGGCGTCGGCACCGAGAAGCACGAGCGGGTCGTTGACCACCTCTTCGATGGCGAGCACCTCATCGCGGCTCCCCGCGAGCCGCGGGAGCTTCCCCAGGAACGGAGGGTCGCCCAGGAGGAGAGAGCCGCGGCGACCCGAGACCCTCGTGTCGCGAGACCTGAGCCACGCGTACAGGGTGCACGACGGGACGTACGACATGGAGTAGCTCTCGCCCAGCGGCGCTCCGGCGTCCGCCACGAGCGCCTCCAGGGGCACCCCAAGCGATGGTCCCGAGGGGATCACCACGAGGTTCCGGACGCCAGCGAGCGCCTCCATGAGAGGTGCGAACCTGGCCTTCCAAAGCTCCGCCGCGTCGAGCTTGATGCCGAGCTCGGTCGATTCCGGATCGGACAGCTCTCGCGCGAATGCGGCGAAGACACTCTCCGTCGTCGAACCGGACCCTTCCGGCGGACCAAGGTGCACCCAGAAGACCGGACCGTCGTCTCGGACCACGTAGCCCCACGACTCCTGGGCGCCACGCCCGTGCTCGACGTCGATCCACCCGACGATCGCGATCTTGGAGTCGAGCGCACGCTGGACCTCAGAAAGCCCCAGAGCGCTCCCTCCCGTGACCGGATGCCTCTCCGACATCTCACGCTGGAAGGCGCTCCAGTCTGCCTCTGCATCCAGAAGCCTGGTGCGCGCCACTGCGGCGGACACCCGCGCGACGGCCGAATCGCCGGAGGCCCCGCTCAGACGGTACGCGGAGAACTCCGCCTCGCAGTCCGCAAGCACGCTTCTCAAGGACTCCTCACGGGCCGACTCGGTCCCGCTCAGGTCGCGGACCGACGCCTCGGTAAGAAGGTCCGTGAGCGTTCTGGCCAGCGCCTTCTCTGCTGCGGGCCAGGCCTCGTCAATCTTGCCGAGACCCAGTTTGACCTCTGCGAGGTCTGCATACGGACTGTCAAGGAACGTCGCGCGGGAGACGCCGGTGCCCACGCGGAGCCGCGCTGCGTCGTAGACCGCACAGGCCCTCTCGAGCACCGGCTCGGCCCCCTCGTAGTCACCGCCGGCCTTCAGCGACACTCCCAACCTGTGCAGCGTGGCCGCGACGTGCGGGTGCTCCTGGCCCAGAACTGAACGGCGGATGTCGAGCGAGCGGCGGTAGAGCGAGTCCGCCGCGGAGTAGTTCCCAGTAAGGTACCTGACCTCAGCCAGCGTAAAGAGGTTCGTCGCAGTGTCCGGGTGACGCTTGCCCAGAAGCGCGGTCCTCATTTCGAGAGCCTCCGTCAACGTCGCGAGGGCGGCGTCGAGGTCGCCCTTCGCCTTCTGGAGAACTCCCAGATTGTAGAGGCTCGATGCCACGATCGGGTGTTCGCCGCCGAAAAGCCTGCGGCGCATCGCGAGCGCCTGTTCGTAGAGCGGCTCCGCGCCAACGTAGTTGTCCTGCGCGTAGAGCGTGGCCGCCAGATTGTTCAGGCTCTGGGCGACGTCGGGATGCTCGTCGCCCAGCACCGATCGTCGGAGAGCGAGCGCCTCGCGGAACAGGGGCTCCGCCTCTCCGTAACTCCCCTGAGAATAGAGAAAGGCCGCGAGGTTGTTGACGCTCTGGGCGACCGCGGGATGGCCCTCACTGAGCCGGCGACGCCTGACGGCCAGCCCGGCCCTGTAGAGCGGTTCGGCGGCGGCGTAGTCCCCGCGGTCCTTCAGCACCGCGGCGAGCGCGTTCATGGCCTCCGCGGCCTCCAGGCTATCGTCGCCGAACTCGCCGCGGCGGACCGCGAGAACCTCTCTATAGAGAGGCTCCGCGCCCGCGTAGTCCCCGCGAGCCCGTCTGACGCCGGCCAGGTTGAGGAGACACGAGACCGTCACCGGGTCGCTCTCGCCGAACGCCGCGGTCAGGAGCCCCAGCGCCTCCTGCAGAAGCGCCTCCGCCGCCTCGTAGTCTCCCTGCGAGTAGCGCAGCGATGCAGCGTTGTTGATCGCGAGCGCCACCTCAGGATGTCCCTCTCCCAGAGCCGCGCGCTTGAGCTCCAGCGACTCCCTGAAGAGAGCCTCGGCGCCGGGAAGGTCTCCCCCGGCGGCAGTGAGAGCAGCGAGGTTGTTGAGCGTCGTCGCAACCTCATAGTGGTCGGGTCCGAGCACGCTCCGGCGCAGTCCGAGTTCCCTCTCGAGCACCTCCGCGCCGTCCGAGAAGCGGCCGGCGCCCCAGAGGACCTCCCCCTCACGCGCCAGGCTGTCGGCCCGCGCCAGCAATGCCCGCTCTTCCTCGGGCAGTGCCGATGCGAACCTCATCGTCTCGAGCACGCGCTCCGCATCCTGAACCTCGTAGTCGGCGACCAGCGAATCGGCGCGAACGATCTCAACGATCTCGGCCGCCAGCTCGGCCGCGGACGAGAAGTCCCCCTCTACCCTGAGGACCTCTATCCTGTCCTCAAGGGCGGAGCGGTCCTCCAATGTGTCGTCGGAGGCGCAGGCGAGCGCGGAGACGCACACCAGGACCACTACGATGATCTGGCGGGTCGCATTCGTTACCATGGCGGGCCTCCATTGCGAGCGAGGCGAACACTAATGTGAACTCGCTTGCTGCCCGATACCCGAAGACGACCGTGGGCCGGGCACGCCCCCCTACTCAGGAACGCCCGCGGTGTTTGGCCACGACGATGATGTTCTCGCTGGAGTCGGTGTATGAGGAAAGATCGAAGTCGCCGTAGAGGTTGCTGATCTCGAGGCCTGCGTACTCGAACGCTTCCTCGATCGCCTCGACGGTCACGACGGCGCCGCTGTCGCTCTCCTTGATGGTGACGATCGAGGTCCTGCCTGGGATGTGTTCCTTGAAGAGCAGATCGTACGAGACGGTGTCCGTCGCTTCGTCGTAGGTCTGGGCGATGAAGCGTATAACGATGCGGCCCCCGGCAAGCTCCCGCCTCTCGGGACCGAGGACCCTGGTCTGTCTCAGGGCGGACGGCGACGCGATGTCAAAGGCGAAGACGCCGTCCTCGGCCAGATGCCTGGCCGCGTTGTGGAATATGCCGCGCAGGTCGTCGACCGTACCTGCCTGCACCGCTCCCGACGCCGAGTAGACGAACCCGAACTCCTCCTCGAGATCGAACGACAGCATGTCCGCCAGGAGCAGTCTGCAGCGACCGCTGACGTCGGCGTACAGCTCGCGGCGCTTGCGCTTTGCCTCGCGCAGCATGGCGATCGAGTTGTCGATCCCCACCACGTCCCTACGCAGGTTCGCGATCTCGAGGAGCACGCGACCGGTGCCCACGCCCAACTCCAGGACCTTCCCGGTGGTCCGGCCGGCGAGGTCCAGGTAGAACTGCAGGTTGCCCTTCGTGTCGAAGCTGTCGTAGTACTCCGCCGTGTCATCGTAGCCCATGTGCTCCCCTCCACGCAGTCCTCTCCAGAATAGCACTTTGCCGAAGGACATTCACCATCTTCGCCAGTGTGCCGCTCTCGACAGCAACGGTCTGGGATTGTACGCTCTTCGATATCGACTGGCCAACAACATGCTGAGGCGTCCTTCATGAACATAGCACGGAGGTGAGAAGCAATTGCCTGTGGTGACAGCCACCATCAGCGCGCGCACGCGCGGCGACGGCGATGCGATCGACATCACGATGGACCTGGCCGAGGCAGTCAGGGAGAGCGGTCTACTGGACGGCGTGGCCACGCTTTTCATCGGCGGTTCCACGGCGGCGATCACCACCATCGAGTATGAGCCTGGCGCCGTGTGCGATCTCCAATCCGTCTTCGAGGAGCTAGCTCCCAGGGACCGGGACTGGAAGCACCACCTTCGCTGGGGCGACCACAACGGCCACAGCCACGTCAGGGCTGCCATGCTCGGACCAAGCCTCTCGGTCCCCTTCGTAGGCCAGGAGCTGTCACTCGGAACGTGGCAGCAGGTGGTGCTGGTGGATTTCGACTGCAGGCCAAGGACACGCGAGGTCGTCGTACAGATGATCGGAGAGTGACGTCGGGACGGGCGGCACACAAGAGAACGGGCCGCCACATCCGGCGGCCCCTCGTCATGCCGTTCATGCCGTTCCCGGGGCCCACCACGCCGCGCGTGAGCCATGCGGGCAGGCCGAACGCCCCTACTTGCGGTAGAGTGCCTTTATGGTGGACCAGGTCTCTATGTCAGTGTCGGATGGCAGCCTGGGATCGTACCCGGGGGTGCCGTGGTCGCCCGCCCCGAAGGTGTTCTCGGTCTCGGTCTGCCAGCAGGCCCCCGAGTTGTTGTCCCCACACCAGTCGTAGTACAACGCCACGCCGTTAGGAATGCTCGACCAGCCGTTCGTGCCTGGGGTCCATTCCACCTCGTCGACGAGCTGGGCCAGTTCGTCATAGATGACTATCTCGTCATCGGAGTTGCCCAGATAGAAGCCGCTGCACTCGTAGTCGAGGTCCACGCCGCCGTTGAGGGCCGGGTCTGCGTTCTTCCCGAATACGACGAACCCTCCGGCCGGCACGATGACGTGCTCGGTCACTTCGCAGTCATCGGTGTCGAGGTCGATGATGTGGTACCCGTACATGTCGATCGGCGCGGGCCCCTCGTTGTAGATCTCGAACCACTCACCGTACGTGTCCGAAACCGCGGACGGGTTCGGCATGATCTCGGTGATGACGAGCTCCGCTCCGGCGGGGAGAACGCACAGTGCGAGCACTGCGGCGATAACAATCCCCCTCATCCTGCCTCCTTCCCTCGCACGCGCTGGACGAACGGGGAGCGCGCGAGCCCCGCTCACTTCCATACATTAGTATACCATGTTCCGGCTTGTCAAGCACGCGCGGGCCTCAGCAGAGGCCATTGCCCCGAACGGGCCCGCCCTGCTATCATCCGCGTGTTAGGGCCTTTCCAGCTCAACGGGAGAACCCATGCGAGTCATCGTGACAGGCGGAAGCGGGCTGGTCGGCAGGCGCATAGTGCCGCTCCTTTCCGCAGACCACGACGTCCTGAACCTGGATCTCAGGCCCCCCGTGGACGGCTCGTCCTCGGAGTACCTGTCCTGCGACATACTCGACGCGGGCACCGTCCGCAGCGCGGTGGAAGGGGCCGACGCTATCGTCCACGCGGCCGCCATCCCCGGCCCCAAGTTCGGGATGACCGACGACATCTACCTCACCAACATAGAGGGTACGCGGAGGGTAGCCGACGCAGCGTTCGCGGCGGGCATCCGCCGCTTCGTCAATATTTCAAGTGAGTCCGTGCTCGGGTTTGCGTTCGGGGCCGGCAGGATCAGGCCCAAATACTTCCCGATCGACGAGGAGCACGTGCTCGCGGCCATCGACCCCTACGGGCGGAGCAAACTCATGGCCGAGGAGTCGCTGACGGACAAGCGCCCTCCGGAGGCCGTGGTCGTCAGCTTGAGGCCCTCCTGGGTCTGGGTCGAGGAGGAGTACGCGCAGTGCCGCCGTCTCACCCACGACCCGGGGCAGTGGGTGGGCGGCCTGTGGTCGTACATTCACGGCGACGACCTGGCGGAGGCGGTGAGGCTCGCCCTGGAGAAGGAACTCCAACCGGGACACTATCCTCTGTACATTACGGCCGCCGACAACGGCACCATCTTCCGCACAAGAGAGCTCGCCCAGAAGCACTACCCGCAGACGACCTTCCGCCCCGGCATTGCCAGGTACGGCGGACTCATAGCCGGCCGGGAGGCGATGCGGCTGCTCGGATTCTCCCCCAAGCTCACCTGGCGCAGGTTCCTGGAATGACGCCCGCGCGGATCATCATCGACGCCGACACGGGTGTGGACGACGCGCTCGCTATCGTGCTCGCCGCCCATTCGCCGGGGCTGTCGGTCGCAGCCATCACGGCGGTCGCCGGCAACGCGGAGGTCGGCGAGTGTGCAAGGAACGCGCTGCTGCTCGCCGAGTCGCTCTGGCCCAACAGGACTCCGATCGTGTCTGAGGGCGCATCCGCCCCCCTCGACATACCGCTCACGACGGCTCCGGAGGTTCACGGGGATGACGGACTTGGCGGATCGAGGGGCTCGCTTCGGCCGCCCCGCATGATCCGCGCGACGGCGCCGGCCCACGAACTCCTGCTCGAGCTGGCCAACATGGCGCCGGCTGAGCTGGTCCTCGTGGCCACCGGCCCCTTGACGAACCTCGCACTGGTGCACAGGGAGCATCCCGACGCCCTGGCCTTGTTCCGCCGGATCGTCGTGATGGGAGGCGCGTTCTCCGTCCCCGGCAACACCGGACCGGTCGCCGAGTTCAACTTCTACGTCGACCCGCTGGCCGCGGACACGGTCCTCGGGCTGGGACTCGACATCACCGTCGTTCCGCTCGATGTCACGACCACCGTAAGCGTAGCGCGCGACGAGCTGGACAAACTGCCCGCCTGGTCGGAGTCGCTCGACGCGAAACCGGGCACGCTTCCGGCGATCATCGCCAGAGCGCTCGACCACTACATCCGATACCAGTTCTCCGAATCGGGATTGAACGCGGGGTACATGCACGACCCGGTGGCACTGTGCGCCGCCCTCGCGCCCGGACTCATCGGCACCCGGGAGATGGCCGTCCGCGTCGTGCTCGACGGGCCCGACCGCGGCCGCTCTGTCGAGGCCAATGACAGCCGCCCGCCCGTGCGGGTTGCGGTCAACGTTGACGCTACGGCGATGCGGGCGCTCATCCACAGGCGCGTGCTCGAGCCATTGTTCGGGTAGACCGAACCCCGATCCTCCTCGCACGTGCTTGTCCGGTTGGGTCCCCCTAGGGCGGCCCGCTTCGCTTGGCATCGCTGACGACGCGCGTTCATGCGCGTCGTCGCGCTGCACGCACGCCTACGGGGGACACCAACCGGACTCACCGCGCACATAGCCGAGCGGGGGTGGGATCTCTCCCACCCCCGCTCGGAGTCTGCGTTCGTCTGCTGCCGCCCGCGCCTACCCCAGCCAGTCCTCCGTCAGGTAGACCTCCCGCCTGCAGGCCGGGCACATGATCATGTAGGAGTCTTGGCGGCCGATCGGCTTGTCTTCCGGCCGAGCCGTCGGGTCCTGGGTCGCGCCGAAGCGCTGGTGAAGCGCCACCAGGAGCGTCGGGTTCGCGACCGCAAGCGAGCCGACCTTCCGCGCGATCCACTCCAGGTGTTCGCGGGTCGTGATCACATCGCCGCAGTGCTCGCAGCGAACGAGTTCTTTCTCGACCGACGTCACCGCCTGAGCCCTATCGAACACCGCCAGCGCAAAATTGTGCGAGAGCTGGATGCCCTTCTTGGTGGTGCACATCGCCTCGCACTGGCCGCAGTAGATGCAGTTGTCGAAGTGGTGAATGAGCGTCCGGGTGTCCCCCTCGTCGACCACGTCGATCGTCCTCGCCGGACACACCTCCGCGCACGCACCGCAGCCTATGCAGTCCTCCTCGCTGTAGAGCGGCTGGCCGCGGAACGCCTCGGCCGGCTCCAGCGGCGTGAAGGGGAACGTGGTAGTGTACGGTCCCTTCACGACGGCGGTGAGGGCTTCCTTGAGTTCCCGAAGCTTCGGTTTCTTCATCTCGGATAGTCTCCCCGGGGGATCTCACCCGCGAGCCGAAACGCCCGCGCGGGCCCTTGGGCCCCGCTAGTGCCCCACGTCCTCCCTGTACTTGTCGATAACGCTGCCGCGCCAGAGTGGCACGCCGGATAGGTGCGCGCCTCTCGCAAGTGCGTGGCTTCCCGTCGGCGAGGTCCACAGCACGAAGACCGCCGCCAGGAGCGCCTTGATGCCCATCGCCGACCAGCCACTATGGACGAGCACGCCGACCAGGATGAGGCAGGTCCCCAGCGTCACGCACTTCGTCGCGGCCTGCAGCCTGTTGTAGACGTCGGGAAGACGGATGAGGCCGATGGCCCCGACGATATCGAAGAACACGCCTATCGATATGAGGATGTACGGTGCGACTCCGCCGTTACTCATCGAATCCCCTCCCCTCCAGGTACTTCGCAAGAGCCAGCGTACCGATGAAGGACAGGAGCGCCCATGCGATCGCCACGTTCAGGTAGTAGTCCTTGCCGGTGATGAGCCCGAACACCCCGCAGATCCCAACCACCATCACGCCGATAGTGTCGATCGCCACTGCCCTGTCGGGAGCCGTCGGCCCCCTGGCCACCCGAAAGAGGCAGATGAATGTCCCGATGATCAGGAGCATAAGGAACGTCTGCATCAGTCGAAAACCCTCCTCAAGGTGACCTCGAAACGCCCGGCGATGTCCCGGGTCATTGCCTCCGTGTCCTCGAGATTCTCGTGAACGTTGATCCAGTGCACGTACAGCCAGTCGTCGATGATGTCGACCGTGAGCGTGCCGGGCGTCAGTGTGATCGAGTTCGCCAGGAACGTCTTGGCCTCATCGGTCTTGAGCGTCGTCTTGATCTTCACGATGCCGGGCCTGATCGGCATGTTCGGGTGGACCACCCGGTAGAGCACGTCGAAGTTAGCAAGGATGATCCAGAACGAAAGCGAGATCATGTGCATGAGCGCCCAGAACCACCGCACCGGACTGAAGAGCCTCTCCACACGCCTGGGAAGCAGTCCCGAGAGCAGGAATGCGAACAGGACCGCGATGACTGCCCCGACGATGACTCCCTGCACGTCGAGCGACCACGTGAGGAGCATCCACAGGGCGAAGATGATGATGAGATCGAGAAGTCTTCTTTTCAATCGTTCCATCGGACTCTCCACCCCCCTAGCCGAGGACCAGCTTCACGTACTCAGCGCTGTTCAGAAGTGCATCCCTGGCCGGGCCGAGCATGCGCTCCCCGACCGCGGGCTGTGTGACGGCGAGTATTCCCAGGCCGACACAGACGATCGCAAGCAGGATCAGAGGAACGTACATCGCCGCGGGGACCTCGTGGGCCTTCTCGACGCTCTTGCCGACGTCCCCGAAGATGATGTGCCTCTGCACCTTCACGTAGTACACCAGAGTCACGAACGCCATCGCGATGGCCACCCCGCCGATCGCGAAGTGCCCCGACTTGACGACCGCGACGATGATGATCAGCTTGCTCCAGAACCCGCTGAACGGTGGCACGCCGGCTATCGACAGCGCGGCCAGATTGGTCGTGGCGGCCGTTATCGGCATGCGCTCGCGCAGCCCGCCCAGGAGCTTCAGATCCCTCGTCCCGGTCGCGTACTGTATGGCGCCGGACGAGAGGAAGAGGAGCGATTTGAACGACGCGTGGTTGATGAGATGGAAGAGCCCGCCGAAGATCGCCAGCGCCGCCAGTGAGCGTGACCCGCCCATCGCGAGGATCTTGGCTCCGATGCCGAGCCCGAGCGTGACATAGCCTATCTGTCCGATCGAGCTGTACGCCAGGAGCCTCTTGAAGTCCCACTGCCCGACCGCCATGAGCCCGCCGAGCACTATCGACATCACCGAGAAAGCGATCATCGCGTTGGCGATGATGAGCGAGCCCGGCTGCGTCGGGGCGAACCCGAACACGTTGAAGAACACGCGGCACATGGCGTAGACGCCGAGGCTCTTGATGACCACGCCCGACAGCATCGCCGATATCGGCGCCGGCGCCGACGGGTGCGCGTCCGGCAGCCACGCGTGGAACGGGACGACCGCGGCCTTCAGCGCAAATCCCATCAGGAAGAGCGCGGACGCCAGCAGAAGCGCGGGATTCATCCCCGGTCCCGCCCACTTCGTGCTGATCTCCCTGGCGACGTCCGCCATGTTCAGCGACCCGGTGACCGCGTAGACGGTCCCGATCGCGAAGAGGATCATCACCGAAGCGACGCTCCCCAGGATCAGATACTTGAAGCCGGCCTCCAGCTCGTCTGCCTCGACTCCGAACGCGACCAGCGCGTACGAGGCGATCGACGCGACCTCCAGGAAGACGAAGAGGTTGAAGAGGTCGCCCGATATGACCACGCCGTTCATCCCCGCCACCATGAGCATGAAAAGCCCGTAGTACTTGTCGAGCCCCGTGTACTCCTTCATGTACTTGAGGGAGAAGATGATGCACAGGAAGGCGATGACGTTGATGGCCACCAGAAGAAGGATGGAGAGCCCGTCCGCCACGACCGCAATGCCGATCGGCGCCACCCACTTCCCCATGTAGAGCACCGTCGCCGGCCCGCCTATCGCCATCAGCGCCATCACAGCCAGCACGGCCGTACTCGCGGTAGCCAGGACCTCACCGCTCTTCTTCCACCACAATGCGAGCATCGGGATGAGAAACGCGGCCGCGAGCGGGATCGCTACATACAGCGGGATAAGGTTCATCGGCTATCCCCTCAGCTTGCTGATCTGTGACATGTCAAAGGTTCCGTGCTTCTCGTAGAGCCTGATGCACATGGACACCATTAGAGCGAGCACCCCCAGCCCGATGACGATGGACGTCAGCACGAGCGCCTGCGGAAGAGGATCGACGAACCGCGCCAGCATGCTGTCCGTTGTCCCCTTGTCGACGATCGGAGCCACCCCGTTGTGCTTGTACCCGATGATGATGAGGTAGAGGTTAACGGCGTAATCCATGATCACCACGCCGATGACCTTCTTGACGATGTTCTTCTTCGCCACGAGGCAATACAACCCCATCGTGAGCAGAACCACGCACAGAAAGTAGACCGTCATGATAGCTCATCCTCGATCATGGACCTGAAGGAACGCCTGCGGAAGATGGCGAGCGCCGAGAAGACAAGGAAGAGCGACGTGCCGACCTTGAACGCGATGGCGATATTGATCGGGAGGATCATGCCGGCGCTCATGAGCCGGAACTGCTCTCCCCTCCCGAAGATGTTCATGAAGAAGTACCCGCCCGTGACACCCAGCCACCCGATGGTAAGGAACGCGAGCGCGCCCGCGGAGTCGAGCACGTGCGCCGTTCTCTCGCCGAGGCGGGAGAATGCGACCTCTTTGCCCTGAGCGAGCAGAAGGAGGATGAACGCGCAGGCGATGATGACGCCCCCGGCGAAGCCGCCGCCCGGTGTCAGGTGGCCGTACAGAACGATGTACGCGCCGAAGATGACGATGAAGGCGACGACGAAGTCGGTGATGGTCTTGACTATCAGCGTGAGTCCCTTCATGCCGTCGCCACCTCCCTCTTCGCTCTCTTCCCGTCCTTGCGGAGCAGAGCGAGCGCTCCAAGGATGGACCCGAACAGGACCGTCGCCTCCCCGAGCGTGTCGTATGCCCTGTAGTCGAGGATCACCGACGTCACGATGTTGGCGGCATGCGTCTCCGGGAGACCCCTCATCACGTACACCCTCGACACCCTCATGATCGGCTCTCCGAACTGCGGGAAGCCCTTGCTCCCGAAGATCATCGCGCCGAACCCCAGGATCAGTCCGAAGAAGATCAGTGAGACGATGACCGCCAGCGTGTCACGGTGCAGGTCGACGGCAGTGTTGTCGAGGAGAATGGTTCCCCTAATGAGGATGACGAGAACCAGAATCTCCACGACGAGCTGTGTGATCGCAATGTCGGGCGCCCCGAGGAACAGGAACGCAACCGACAGGGCGAACCCGACGGCGCTCACCGAGATCACGGCCGAAAGGAGGTTCCTGGTCTCAATGGCGACGATGGAGCCGATCACCATGAAGATCAGGAGCATGTAAAGCTGAGGAGTGATGTTTTCCATCTAGCGTCTCCCGCCTCTCGCCCATCCATGGAAGTACCACGTCAAAGAAACGTCTTCTGCTACTGCGCGTTCACAAGCTGCCTTAAGAGCGTGCTCAGAAGAGCGAACACGATGGCGCCCAGTCCGATCACGGCCCACGACAGATAAGTGGACAGGACGCCGTTGTGCAGCATCTTGAGGCCGTTGACGATGCCGCCTCCGAGCCTTCCTCCCAGCACGTAGACGTCGAACACTCGCTGCTCCGCGTTCGCGAAGAGCCCCGCCAGCCCCTTGGTCTCGCGAATCGTGTTGTAGAAGCCTGTTCCCGCCACGTGCATCGAGTCCATGCTCGCGGGGGGCCTCGTCCCTCCGATGAAGACGTGGCCGGTGCGCATCTTGGTCATCCTGCCGACCAGGAAGACCAGGAACCCGAAGACGAGACCCAGGAGGATCAGCGTCGTTGCGGTGCCCGGGCTCCAGAAGCCGATCGCGCCCAGGTCGAGCCCGCCGGTCGCGCTTACGCCGATGGCGCCGTGCACGATGGGGTTGATGAACCTGTCGATCGGGAACTTGGCCCAGACGCCGAACCCGATGCAGAGGATGGCCAGCACGATCATCGGGACCTGCATGGCCCACGGCGCCTCGTGCACGCGGCTGAACCTGCTCGGCTTCTGACCCAGGAAGGCCGAGTAGAGGACCTTCACGAACGAGGCCAGTGTCAGCGCACTTCCGAAGAGCGCCGCGATCAGGAAGATCCAGTACGACGACACGCCCCGCGAACCGAGTTCGACGAGGCCCGAGTAGACCATCCACTTGGATACGAACCCGTTGAACGGCGGCACGCCGGAGATCGACACCGCAAAGATCGCGGTCGCGATGAATGTCACGGGCATGGCCCGAGCGAGGCCGCCCAGCTCCTTGAGTTCGGTCGTCCCGGTCTCCTTCTCGATCGAGCCGGCCGAGAGGAAGAGTCCGGCCTTGTAGATGGCGTTGTTCAGCATGTGGAAGAGACCGCCCGCGATGCCTATCGGGATGCCCGTCCCAATGCCAAGGATCATGTACCCGACCTGGCTCACCGCGTGGTATGAGAGCAGCACCTTGAGGTCGTGCTGGATGAGCGCCATCAGGACGGCGCCGACGATGGTCACGGCGCCTATGATCATGAGCAGCATCATCATGCCGAAGCCGACGCTGAAGATATCGAGGCTGATGCGGGCCAGCAGATAAATGCCCAGAAGCTTGTCGATGGCGGCGGGCAGGAGCGCCATGACCGGCGTCGGCGCGCCCTTCGCCGCGGCGGGGATCCACGTGTGGAACGGCATGGCCCCGGCCTTGGTGATGGCGCCGATCATCATGAGAATGTAGATGGTGGTCGTCATGCCGTCGCCGACGAAGATGGAGAGCTTGTCCATCGAGACGGTGCCGTAGCGGGCCCAGATCATGGCTACGGCAATGAAGAGCGCCGCGTCCGAGAGCCCAAGCATGATGAAGCTCTTCGCCGCCCCCTCCGCCGCCTGCATCTTCTTCAGGCCGATGTTCACGTACACGAAGAGGATGGCCGTCAGCGCTTCCCAGAAGATAAGGAGCACGAGAAGGCTGTTCGACAGGGCCGCCCCGACGCTCGCCGCCACGGTCCACAGCAGGAACGCGTAGTAGCGCCTGCCGTCGTACTCACGCGTGAGCCACGAGATCGAGTAGAGGCCGACCCCTAACCCGAACAGCGCGATGAACAGGATGATGAACGCGCTGAACTGGGTCAGTAGAAGGTCGAACTGGATCGAAAGCCCTCCCAGAGCCACCAGGTCCTTCACGTACGAAATCGGCCAGTGCCCGAAGAGCCGGAGCGCGGCCACGAACGTCCAGACGAGGGCGATCAGGCTCAACGTCTCCCGGACGCCCTTCACTCTTCTCGGAACGAGAAGACAGAGGCCGCCCGCCAGGGCCGGGACGACGATCGGTACGAGCAACTGTGGCATCTCTCTACCCCCGGAGACTAGGAGTTCCTCTTGAGCTCTTCGGTCTTGGCGTGCGAGAGCGCGATCAGGTCCTTGCCGGACATCGCCGGCCGCCCGTCGGGCCCGAGCACCGCCATGCGCTCCGTGCAGCTGTAGCACGGGTCGATGATGGCGAATATGAGGACGGCATCCGAGATCGACTCGCCCTTCACACGCGGCCTGAACGACGGGATGTTGCAGAACGTCGGCGCCCTCATCTTGTGGCGCTCCGGCATGTTCGTCCCGTTGGACCTGATGAAGTGGAACGTCTCGCCGCGAGGCGCTTCGATGTGGCCGATGCCCTCGCCCCGCGGTATCTCGCGTACCTCGTTGGCGATGGGCCCGGACGGGAGCTTGTTGATGCACTGCTTGATGATCTTGACCGACTCGAGCATCTCGAGAAGGCGAACCGCGGCCACCGCCAGGCAGTCGCCGGCGGGCTGCACGATGACGTTCCAGTCGACCTCGGAGTAGGCGCCGTACGGCTCGTCTCGCCTGACGTCGATGTCCACTCCGGAACCCCTCGCAGTCGGGCCCAGGGTGCCGTACGCGATGGCGTCCTCCTTCGTGAGGATGCCCACGCCCTTCAAGCGGCCGAGGATGACCGGGTCGTCGAGGATGGCGTGTAACAGCATCTCGGTCTGCGCGGCGAACTCGTCCATGGCCTTCAGGACGCCCGGCCAGACATCGTCGGGCACGTCGCGCCTGACGCCGCCAGGGCGGTACCACGCGTAGTTGTTTCTGTTGCCTGTTATGGCCTCGAGCGCGTCCAGAACGGGCTCGCGGTACTTCCAGCCCCACATGAATACGGTCCAGTACCCGAGGATGTGCCCGCCGAGACCGACCCAGAGCATGTGGCTGTGAAGTCTCTCCAGCTCGTGCACGATTGTGCGCAGGTAGCGCGCGCGGTCGGTCGGGCCTACGCCGGCGATGTCCTCCATCGCCCTGCAGGCCGCCCAGGCGTGCGAGGCCGAGCAGATGCCACAGATCCTCTCGACGAGGAACGTGTCCTGGTCGTAGGTCTTCTCCTGCGCGAGCAGCTCGATGCCCCTGTGGATGCGCCCGAGGTCGATGTCGGCGTCCTCTACCGTCTCACCGTCCACGTAGAGCGAAATGTACTCCGGTTCCTCAAGGACGGGATGGAACGGGCCGATCGGTATGAGCGTGCTCATCTACTCGTCCCTCCTCATCGCGTGGAAGTCGGCGGGGCGATCGTGCGAGGAGAGTATCTTCCGGGGGTCCGGGTGTCCGGTGAACTCTACCCCCAGGAAGTCGTAGATCTCTCGCTCGATGAAATCCGCTGCTGGATAGTACTTTGCCAGGGAGTCGATCTTCGGGAACGGCTTGTCCAGCGTCGTCCTTATGTTCACGACCGTTCCGTCCCTGTCGATGGCGAAGTGATACAGAAGCTCCACACCCGTGCTCCTGTCGCTGCCCGTCGCGGTCGCCAACCTCCCGTGCGCCACCTCGTACATGTGCCTCGTCACGGGGATCCAGTCGTCGTTCGAAACGGTGACGAACGCGCGGCGCTCGTTCCGCTCGAAGATGTCGACACGGTCCCCGAACTTGGCCTTGAGTCCCTCAAGAACTTGCTTGCTCATTGTCTCGTCACTCCCCTGGCCGTAACCGTGCGGTCAGCGCGGCAGGCTCGCCCCTAGAGCTTCCCAATGAGTTTGACGATGCCATCTATGATCGCCTCGGGCCTCGGGGGACAACCTGGAACGTATGCGTCCACGGGGATGTGCTTGTCGACAGGCCCCGCGAAGTTGTAGCCGTCTTTGAAGATGCCGCCGGTGCAGCCGCACGCGCCCAGGGCGACGACCGCCACGGGCTTCGGCGCCTGCTCGTAGGCCTCGATGAGCTGCGGCACGACCTTGCGAGGAACACTTCCCGACACGAGGAGAACGTCGGCGTGCTTGACGCTCCCAACGAGCTTGATGCCGAAGCGCTCCACGTCGTACTTCGGGCACAGGCAGTCAAGGACTTCTATGTCGCAGTTGTTGCAGGCTCCGGCGTTCAGGTGGAAGACCCACAGCGACTTCTTGAATCCCCATTTGGTAGCACCCATTCGTTCACCGCTCCGTTCGATCTAGAACCCCGCTATCGCGAAAACCATGCCGATGATGGCGAGGACGGTGACAGGTCCCCAGAAGAAACGCACGGCCTGGTCGATCCTCACCCTGGGATTCGTGTTCTTTATGAGTACCGCGACGGTCACGATGATCACGTACTTGACGATCGTGTAGAGCAGACCCCACCCGGTCAGCTGCAGGCCGCCCCAGAAGATGGTGATGAAGAGAATGGGCAGCGTGAAGAGCATCATCGCCTGGGTGACCTTCACGACGGCCAGCGCCGGGCCCGAGTACTCCATGTGCGTCCCGTCCATCAGCTCGGTCTCCGCCTCCGGAATGTCGAAGGGCGGGTAGGTAAGCTTGGCCTGCATGCAGAGCAGGCAAACGATGAACGCGATGATGCAGGACGGGTTGCCGAGCAGGACGCCGTGAGCATCCTGGTAGTTGATGATGGCGTCCAGCCTGAGCGTCATCGGCGAGATCTTCGTGACGGCCGTGAAGATGGCGATCACAAAGGGTAGCTCGTAGGCCAGCACCAGCTTCATCTCCCGGCTCGCGCCCACGCTCGATAGCGGATTGGACGAGGCGGACGCGCCGATGATCATCCCGAGAGACGGGATGGTGAGCAGATAGATGACCGCGATCAGGTCGCCCACGAACCCGACATCCTTCATGTTCGTGAGCCACAGCAGCATCGACACGACACCGACCGCCGCGAGACCGGCCAGAGGGGCCAGCAGGAACCCGGTCCTCTTCGCGCCCTCGGGGATCACGATCTCCTTCCCCATTAGCTTGAGGATGTCCGCGAAGGGCTGATACCACGGTGGTCCGACCCTCCACTGCACACGCGCGCTGACCTTCCTGTCCACCCACGTGGTCAGAAGGCCGACCGCGGCCGTGAACAAGAGGCCTGGGAAGATCAGGAAGTAGAAAACCATGCTCAGTGTCGAAGCCATCCTGTTACCTCTCCGTTGGTCCTAGCGAAGCATCCGGAACCGAGAGCCCTAGCGCTGACGCCGCACCGTCTTCTCCACGGAACGACCGCCCCTCATCGGTCTGCCTTTCTGAGCCTCGATGTCGCTTATGTCCTCGAAGGTCCTCGCCCCCGACACGCACGTCCCGGCGCACATCGAGTCCTTACCGTCGAGCGTCCGCCAGCTGCAGAGGTCGCACTTGGGCATCGTGTGGCGTGTCTTGATGAGGTCGATGGCCCCGAACGGGCACGCCTGCGCGCACGACGTGCAGCCGCTGCACTTGATATTGCTGCGGATCACGAGCCCGTCGTCCCGCCGCTTGATGGCCTCCTGCGGGCACGCGGCCTCGCAGAGGGGCTGCTCGCAGTGCCTGCAGTTCATCTGCAGCACCGTGTTAACCAGAACCTGCGAGGCCTCGAGATGATCCTGGTCGTTGTGAGAATAGAAGCACGCCGCGATACAGCTCCTGCAGCTGATGCAGCGTCCGTAGTCCAGGACATTCCTCTTGTTCATCCAGATCTCCCGGTATGAGCGGCGCGGGCGGTCAAGACCCCACGCCCACACCTTCTACGCCTCGGCCGTCACCTTCGCCCTGGAGGCGGAAACGTCGAACCACCTCGTGCTCGGATTGGCCGTCCACTTCAGAAGACCCCTGGCGTCGGGCACGTAGCTCGGAATCGCTACAAGGCCGCCGGGCATCCTGCTCGTGACTATCGCGATGATGCGTGTCTCGCCACGGTCGGTCGAGAGTGACACCGTGGACCCCTGTTCAACCTCGAGGTCGCCTGCGGCGCCCTCGCCGATCCAGATCTCGCAGTACGGCGAGATCGACTGGGCGAAGCTCATGCGTCCCGTTATGGTGCCGTCCCATCTGTGGAGCGGGCTTATGCCCTCGACGAGACAGAGCTCGCCGTCCTTCGACGAGGCGGGACGACTCAGCGCGCCGGCGACGTCGACCTGGAGCGGCGGGTGCTCCGCTACCGCAACCTTGCCCAACGTCGCGCCTAGCTCTTTCGCGATCGCCGCGAGCATCTCGCGGACCGGGGCCGCGTCGCCCTGGGGCGCCGTGACCGGCGACACCGAGGTTGCAATCCCGAAGGACGCCGAATAGCTCCCCTCGATCTCGGTCCACACCGCCTGTGGCAATCCCACGTCACTGTGCTTCGTCACGTCGTTCTCGAACACCGACGACGCGACGAGAAGCTCGAGCCCCTCGACATCGTCTGCGCCGAGCGCGCCGGGATACAGCTGAAGGATATCGGGGCCGAGAACAAGCAGCCCCTTTATGGTTCCATCGGACACACCCTTGAGGATCTCAGGCACCGTCCGTGCCGAGCCGACGCGCTCGAACGCGCCTATCGCGTTGCCCCCTCGGAAGAGCGGCGCGTACTTGCCGCCAACGGCCTTCGCGAGATCGGACGCGAGCTTACCAATGAGATATCCGGACGTCGAGTCTCCGAGTCTGGAGGAGGCCATGACCACGACCTTCCCCTGCTCCTTGATATGCTTGGCAAGCGACACAAACTCGCGCTCAGACATGCCCGCGGCTTCCGCCGCTTTCGCCGCCGATACGTCCGGGGCACCCTGCGTGTTCATCGCGCGGAGCAATCCGCCCAGCACCACGGGCTCGGCGCCCGGGGCGGGCGTCATCTGCCTGTCGGCGAACCAGTCGGTGTTGCTGCGATACGGGTTGATCGTGAAGATGCGGTTCGAGCGTGTGCGGTGGCGCGCCTCGATGACGCGCTTGGCGATGCACGGGTGGCCCCAGAAGACGTCGCCTATCAGGATGAAGCACTCACCGGCGTCCACATCCTCGGGGGTCGCGTCGCCCGCCCCGCCTCCCATGAGGAGGGGAAAGTCGTTGCCGTCGTAGGCGACGGCTATGTTGCTGGTCCCGAGCGAAGCTGCGAACGACGCGGCCGCCTCGTAATCCTCGTTGGAAAGCTCGGTCCCGACGATCACGCCCAGCGCTTCGCCGCCCTTGCTCTCCTTTATCTCGACAAGCTTGCCCGCGGCCTTGGTCACACCGCTCGCCCACGGAACCCTTCGCCTGTTGACCGTCGCCGCGAGGAACCTCTTGGGGTGCGTCAGCAGCTCGTGGTTGTAGTGTCCGCGGACGCACAGCGCGCCCCGGTTCTGACGCGCCTCGGGATCGAAATCGACCCGGACAGGTACGCCCGCGTCCACCTCCATCGCGAACCCGCACTGGAGGGAACAGAAGAGACACGACGCCTTCTTGATCTCTGGCATGTCGGTTAACCTCTCAAGCGAGAAGCCCCTAGAACGGATCTTCGAACTTCGCCACCTGCGCCGCGGTCATGACGGGGCCGTCCTTGCAGATGTAGTGCTCGCCCATCATGCAGTGCCCGCACTTGCCGAGCCCGCAGCTCATGTTCCGCTCCATCGAGTGATAGATGTTCTCGGGCTTGAAGCCTTTCTGGAGAAGCACCATGTTCACGAACTTGAGCATGATCGGAGGCCCGCATACACACGCCACGGCGCTCGGGGCGTGGAACGGAAGCTCCTCGACGTCGACCGTCGTTATCATGGGCAGGCCGTCCAGCAGCACGGTCACGACGCCGACCGTGCCTTTCCACTCGGGATGCGGCTCGTCTATAGTAAGGAGGACCTCGGTGTTCTTCTTCTTCTCCCACTCGGGGAGCAGGTCCTTGTAGACGATGTCCTCCGGTGTCCTGGAGCCGTAGCGTATCGAGATCTTCTTGAACTTGTCGATCTCGTCGAAGAGCGCGAGGATGAGCGAACGCAGCGGCGCCAGGCCGACGCCGCCTCCCACGATGAGGATCTCCTTGCCGTAGAAGTCCTGCATATTGTAGCCGTTGCCGTACGGGCCGCGGATCCCGACCGTGTCCCCCACCTTCATCTTCTCGAGCGCCTGCGTCACTGCCCCCACGCGCATGATGGTGATCTCGAGGGTGTCCTTCACGTTGGGGTTGGATGACGGCGTGAACGGCGCCTCGCCGACTCCCGGCACGGTCAGCTCGACGAACTGGCCGGCCTCGAACGTGACCGGCTCCTTGGGACGGAACCGATACGTCGTGATGTTCGGCGTCTCGGGCTTGATATCCTCGATCACGCTCTCGATTGGCCTGTACAGATTCTTCATGCCTTCGCCTTCTCCGTGAGGACGTGCTTGATGGCCTCTCTCATGTCGATCCTGCCCATGCACACGTCGATGCATCTGCCGCACCCGGTGCACGTAACGAGGCCGTATCTGTCTCGCGTGTACTCGAACTTGCAGCGAAGTCTGTTGCGCAGTCTCTCGGCGAGCGCGGGCCTGGAGTTCCCGCCGCCTCCGGTTCGCGCGAAGCCGATGGACAGGCAGGTGTCCCAGTTGCGCGTGCGCTCGTATCCGCCCGTGGCGCGCTGGTCTACCAGCAGGAAGCACGTGCAGGTCGGGCAGCATCGATTGCAGGCCGAGCAGGCCACGCAGTTCTGGGTCACCTCCATCCAGGACTCGAGCGTCCCTTCGAGGTCGTACTTGTCGTACTGCTCGTCGACCGCGAACTCGGCGTTGTGGCGGTTGATCGCCTCGGCCACCGAATTGCGATTGCGATTGCGCTCGTCGAGATGCTCGGGACGGACCTCCATGAGCAGGTCGTCGTTCCCGGCCAGAAGCTTTTCGCCCTTCTCGGAACCGACCGTCACGATGAAGCCCGACTCGATCGGGGCGAGATTCAGGTCGAACCCGTCCTTGGGATAAGGCTCGCCGCCGACGCGCGTGCAGAAGCAGGTCTCCTTGGCCGCGGTGCAGTCGAGCGACACGATGAACGCATTCTCACGCTTCTCGATGTAGAACGGGTCGTCGTACTCCTCGGTGAAGTACTTCGTGCTCCAGTAGACCTTGTCGAACTTCTGGAGTCCTCTGACGTCGCAGGCCCTCGGCCCAACGATGACCGTCGACGGCGCATCCACGTGCGCCTCAGCTTCACTCGACGGGTACTTCGCGACGACCTCGCGTGGGTAGAAGAGGAACGACTTGGGAGGATGAGCGGGCGCCGCGCCCTGGAGGTGCACGTTCTCTGGAACCACGTCGCCGACGAGCTCGTAGTCGGGCGTCTCCTCGTGGTTCATGATGTCGAACGTCACCGGGACGTAGACGCGATGGTCCTTGGCCCACCTCCCGATCAGCTTCAAGAGGTTCTCTCTTCCGATGAAGACTTCTCTCATCGTGCCATGCCCTCTCAGTTTGGAGTGACGCGACAGTCGCTTCCGGGCCCGGTGCTCACGTAGGAGCGGCGCGCGACCCTCATCCGTCCCCGGCCATGCAGAGACCCCGCGCCGCTCCCGTATCGGGAACGGGCCCGGGGTCAGATCATATGCCGCGCGCGGGCAGAAAAAGGCGTGACGCCCAAGCCTGCAAGTAACACTCAGCCCTTCCACTGATTGCTGCTCGCGGGTCGAACGAAGCCCCAACCTCTGCGAAGATAGTACCGGGTCGGGGATTATGGTCACAGGGAGTTTATCGTCGGAAGCTCATATGCGTCAAGCGTAAAGACCCGCATGTTCCCGGAGGCGGACTACTCCTTGGGAGAGAGGAATCTGAGGTCGAGCGCGCCGTCGCCGGCCTTCTTGTCGAACACGTACTTGCGCACGCGCGCGAGGACCTTCTCCATGGTCTCCAGATACATGCGCTCCCGAACTGCCGACGGGGTCTTCCGGTATTCGGTGCTTATCGCGCGGAAGCGCTGCGCTTCGCCCTCCGCCCTCGAGATCTTCTCTGAACGGTAGCCGGTCGCTGATGCGAGAAGACCCGCCGCATCGCCCCTTGCGGTGGGAACGACGCGGTTCTGGTATCCCTCCGCCTCCTGGATGATCCTGTTCCGGTCCTCGCGGGCGCTCGCGACCTCTCTGAACGCGTCGGCGACCTCGCGCGGAGGGTTGGTCTCCTGCAGGTGCGCGGCCACGATCTCGATGCCCGCGCCGTACTCGTCCAGCACCACCTGCGCTCGCTCCTTAACGGCGGTGGCTATCTCGACCCTCGCGGTCGTGAGGATATCATCGACCGGCATGCGGCTGATCTTCTCGGTGAGCACGGACTCGCCGACACGCCTCACCAGCCAGTGCGGCTCCTCACAGGCGAACAGAAAGTTCTCGGGGGACTTGACGACGTACTGTATCAGAAGCTGTATCTCTATGATGTTCTCATCGCCCGTGACGAACTGGGCCTCGCGCGGCTCGGGTGTCAGTCCGCGAAGCTGGTCTATGATCTTGTAGCCCACGCTCATGCGCTTGATCGAGGTCACCTGCGGCGTATCAACGACATCGACCGGCCAGGGGATCCTGTAGTGGATCCCGGGCGCTACCGACGATCGGACCACGCGACCGAATCGGCGTACGACCCCTCGCTCATCCGACTGGACTACGTAGATGCCGGAGAGGAGATACAGACCGACTGCCGCGAGAAGGGTCAGCCGCGCCATCCGCCTCACGCGCGAGAACCCGGCCGACATGTCGGAGCGCATGGTCACCACGGTCGCTCCGCCATCGCCACCCGCGACGCGCTCGAGGCCTTCGCCCGCGCTCCCCCGCGCGTCTCCCGGCCCGCCGTCTCTCTGGCCCGGACCCTCCATTCGACTATCGTCCCTTCCTGTTCAGGAGGTCGAGAAGCTCGGAGTCCGAGGACAGGATCACCGTCGTCTTCTCGTCGAGGAACTTGCCGTACGAGTCCAGCTTCCGCGTGAACTTGTAGAAGTCGGGATCGGCACTGAACGCCCCGGCGTAGATGCTCGCGGCCTCGGCGTCGCCCTCTCCCCTTATCCCCTCAGCCTGGCGATACGCATCTGCCAGGATCTCCTGCTTCTCCCGGTCGGCCTCCGCGCGGATCCCTATGGCCTCCTCCTCGCCCTCGGACCGGTACCGCATCGCGATCCTGCCGCGCTCGGCCCGCATCCTGTCGAAGACGCTCTGCTTGTTCTGCTCAGGGAAGGCCAGCCTCTTCATCCTCACGTCGGCTATCTCTATGCCGAAGCTCGAGGCCGCGGTCGCGCGACACGCGGCGGTCACGGAGTCCATGATGGTCGCTATCCTCATCTCCCCGGGCACGATGGAGACCAGCGCGTGCAGCTGATACCGCCCGAGCGCCGCGCCCAGCTCCGACGCGATGATGTCGGCCATCCTCACCTCGGCCCCCGTCCTGTCGTTGACGGTCTCGAGGAAGCGCTTCGGATCGTCGATCCTCCACGCCACGAACGCGTCCGCCACGATGTTCTTCTTGTCGTTCGTCAGAAACTCCACGGGCTTCGGATCGTAGACCAGGAGTCTCTTGTCGAAGAACCTCACCGCCTGGACCGGCTGCGGCGCCTTCCAGTGCAGACCCGCATCCTCGATGACCCTCGTCGGCCGCCCGAACTGCGTTACAATCGCCGTCTTCGTCTCGTCCACGACGAACACGGACGTTCGGGCGATGAGCAGCGCGATCACGATCGCGGCCACGAGGTAGAACCAGCGTTTCTCCATTGTCTCGCTCCGTGTGGTTCGGTCGGACCTCGTCACGAGTCGGACGGTCCAGACCGTGCGCCGGCCAGGCCCGGCGGCCCGGCGGTCAGTCGAGCTTCGTCGCGGTCCCCAGCGTTTTGTCGAACATGCGGATGTCGTAGCCCTTGAGGTCGACGCCGCTCCCGATGACGAACTTCTCGACGTTCCTTAGAAGCTCCTCCATCGTCTCGATGTAGAGCCTTGTCTCCGTTATGTCCTTGGCCTTCTTGTACTCGCCCGCGAGTGCCAGGAATCTATCGGCGTCGCCGTGTGCCTTGTCGATGCGCTCCGCGCGATAGCCCTGGGCCTCGAGCACGAGCCGCTTCGCGTCTCCGCGAGCCTTCGGCACGGTGTCGTTCTCGTAGGCAAGCGCTTCGTTGATGATCCTGTTCTTGTCCTCCCGCGCGCTCGAAACGTCCCTGAACGCCGACACGACCTCAAGCGGCGGGTGCATGTCCTGAAGACGGACGCCCACGATCTCGACCCCGGCCCCCGCATCTCCGACCAGGCGCTCGAGGCCCGCCGCCAGCGCGGTCTCGAGCGAGTCGCGGCTGGTGGTGAGGACGTCCTCGATGGGGAGCGAGCCGATGACCTCTCCCATGACCGATTCGGCGGCCAGCTTCACGAGGTCTTGCGTCGAGGCGACGTTGAAGAGGTAGTCGCTCTCGTCGGACACTCGATAGAGGACGACGGCATTCACGTCGACGACGTTCTCGTCGCCGGTGAGCCTGAGCGCCTCCTCGGGCCGTTTCTCGTAGGTGCCGGCCGCGTGCCTGCTCTCCCACATCGTGGCGTAATACTCGGCCGCGACATCGGTAACCGCTGCCGGGACCGCTCTCGTCTCGAATCCGAGTTCGATGCGTCTGACGAAAGGCATGTCCACCCTTATGACGCGGTCTGCCGGCCACGGCGCCTTGAAGTGCATGCCTGGAGGAACCGGGTCTCCGAAGGCGCGCCCCCATCTGAGCACCACGCCCGAACGGCCCGGGCCCACGAAGTAGACGCCGGAGGACACCCAGACGGTGATGAGAACCAGGACAAGCCCCTGGGCGAGCCGTCTGCGCGAGCGCGGGTTCGCGACCAGGCCTCGGAGGAACGAGGCGGCCCGCGGCGCGCCCACGCGGGTCAGCGCTTCGCGTGCCGCGCGCACGGGCGCCCAGCCGTACAGGGCGAGGAACGGCGCGGACTCCATCACGCTGCCATCCCTGAGGCCGCGCACCGCCGCCACGATGATCATCGCACCGGATTCCACAATGAAGAGAGCGACGACGACGGCAGCGAGCCTGTCCAGCCCAATCCCTATCGCGTGGCCCATCAGGCCTACGATGACGGCCCCCGTCGTCCAGGTGTCGATGCGCGAGTGATGGCCGTCTGCGACCAGCGACGGGCTCCCGGTCTCACGGCCGACGTGAAGCTTGTACTGTGCTGCGTAGTAAGAGACGAACGCGGCGATGATGCTGCCGCCGATGGCGAGAGGGAGTCTGGTTATGACGGAGCCTGTGACGCCCGAGACCTTGCGGAATATGCCGACGGCGGCCCACAGGATCAGGCCGCCGATGACGAGCGCCGCAAGGTTCTCGACGAGCGCGAGACTCTTGCTTCCCTCGCGGCGGGATATCCGCGCACCGGCCCACACGACGGCGGAGGCCGCGATGTCGGATCCGGAGTGCCAGGCGTCGGCCAGTAGCGCGAGACTGCCTGACAGCATTGCGAGCGTGACCTTGAGCGCCACGAGGCCGACGTTGATGCCGACCGACACGAGCGCCGTTCGCTCTATACGGTTCATGCGCACCCTCACTCACTACCTGCCCGACGCCCCGGACGAAGCCCTTGTGGCACTCTGGTCCGCGGCAGTCCGACTCCCGAGGGTAGTCCTGCTAGTCCTCCGACACGACGCGGGCAACGTCGGTCACGTGGTCGCCCTCTCCAAGATGAATGACCGTGACGCCCTGCGTGTTGCGACCGATCACAGATATGCCGGAGACGGGGAGCCTGATCATCAGGCCGTTGCGAGTCATGATCATGAGCTCGTCCGTGTCGTTGACGACCTTCACGGCGACCACCGGGCCGTTGCGCTTCGTGGTCTTGATGGAAATGACACCCTTGCCGCCGCGGCGAGTCACCCTGTAGTCGTGGATGTTGGTCCTCTTGCCGTAGCCGTTCTCGGTGACGGAGAGAATGGTTCCGCCCTCCCCCACTATGACGGCCATCGAGACGACCTCGTTGCCCTTCTCGAGCGATGTCCCCTTGACGCCCCGCGCGCTCCGCCCCATCTCCCTGACGTCCTGCTCGTGGAAACGGATCGCCTTGCCCCGCTTCTTACCCAGCAGGATGTCGCACGATCCGTCGGTCATCGCGGCGTCGATCAGCTCGTCGCCCTCGTCGATGCCCATCGCTTTGATGCCGCCGCGCCTGGGATGCGAGAAAGCGGACAGCCGCGTCTTCTTGATGATGCCGTTGCGGGTCGCCATGACAATGTAGTGGTCGTCGTCGAACTCGCGCACGGGCACGAAGCCCTTCAGGCACTCGCCTTTGTTGAGCTGAAGTATGTTGACGATGGCCTTTCCCTTCGCCGCGCGCCCGACCTGCGGGATCTCGTGGACCCTGAGCCAGTGGCACTGCCCGGTCTGGGTGAAGAAGAGGATGTAGTCGTGGGTCGAGGCGATCATCATGTGTTCGACGAAGTCGTCTTCCTTCGTGCCCATGCCGGTCACGCCCTTGCCACCGCGCGCCTGGCGGCGGTACGTGCCGACCGGCAGCCTCTTGATGTAGCCCGAGTGCGAGATCGAGATGGCCATGTCCTCTTCAGCGATCAGGTCCTCGATCGAGAAGTCGGTCGTCGCCTCGACGATCTCCGTACGCCGGTCGTCCCCGTATGTCTCTGCCGCCTCGCGTAGGTCGTCCTTGATGATGGCGAGCACCTTGGCACGACTCTCAAGGATGCTCTTCAGGTAGGCGATGAGCTTGATGGTCTCCTTGTACTCGTCCTCGATCTTCTTGCGCTGGAGACCTGTGAGGCGCTGCAGGCGCATGTCGAGGATCGCCTGCGCCTGGATCTCCGAGAGCTTGAACGTCTTCATGAGACGCGTGCGGGCCTCGTCGACGTCCTTGGCCTTCTTTATGAGCTGGACGATCTCGTCGATGTGGTCGAGAGCCTTCTTGAGGCCCTCCAGGATGTGGGCGCGCGCCTCTGCCTTCGCCAGGTCGAACCTCGTCCTCCTGACGATGACCTCCTCGCGGTGCGCGACGAAGAGGTCGAGCATCCGCCGAAGGGTCAGGACCATCGGGACGCCGTCGACGAGCGACAGCATGTTGGCGCCGAACGTGGTCTGCATCTGCGTGTGCTTGTAGAGCTGGTTCAGGATGACCGCCGCCTGCGAGTCGCGCTTCAGGTCGATGACAACGCGGATGCCGTCGCGGTCTGACTCATCGCGGATGTCCCTGATGCCCTCGATCTTCCCGTTTCGCACTAGGTCGGCGATGGCCTCGATGAGGTTGGCCTTGTTCACCATGAAGGGAATCTCGGTGATGATGATGCACTCCGCCCCGTTCGCGTGCGTCTCGACATTCGCCTTCGCGCGCACGATGATGCGGCCTCTGCCGGTAAGGTATGCATCCCGAATCCCTGCGCGGCCGAAGATGATGCCGCCCGTCGGGAAGTCCGGACCCTTCACGATCTTGAGAAGTTCCTCGTCCTTGACCGCCGGCTCGTCTATCACCCGCGTGATGCCCTCGACCAGCTCGCGCAGGTTCTGGGGCGGCACGTTCGTCGCCATCCCGACCGCGATGCCGGACGCCCCGTTCATGAGGAGGTTGGGTAGCTTCGCCGGGAGGACGACGGGCTCCTGCCGCGTCTCATCGTAGTTCGGGACGAAATCGACCGTATCCTTCTTGATGTCGGCCATGAGGTCTCCGGCGATGCGCGTCATGCGCGCCTCCGTGTACCTCTCGGCCGCGGCGCTGTCGCCGTCGATCGACCCGAAGTTCCCCTGACCGTCAACGAGCGGATAGCGAAGTGAGAACTCCTGTGCCATTCGCACCATCGCATCGTAGACCGCCGACGTGCCGTGGGGGTGGTAGTTGCCGGTCACGTCGCCGGATATCTTGGCCGACTTCCTGTAGCCCTTGTTGTGGGCAAGTCCCAGCTCGTCCATCGCGACGAGGATACGCCTCTGCACGGGTTTGAGCCCGTCGCGCACGTCGGGAAGAGCTCTCGACACGATCACGCTCATCGCGTAATCGATGTAGGACTTCTTCATCTCATCTTCGATGACTACTGGGAGTATCTTCTCGGTCTGTGCCATCGTCCCCCTACCCGATCAACTTATACGTCCAGGTTGCGCACGTGCTTGGCGTGCGTCTCGATGAACTTCCGGCGCGGCTCTACCGCGTCGCCCATCAGGATGCTGAACGTGTGGTCCGCTTCGGCCGCGCTCTCGATCGATACCTGCAGCATGACGCGACGCTCCGGGTCCATCGTGGTCGCCCAGAGCTGCTCGGGATTCATCTCACCAAGTCCCTTGAAGCGCTGGAGGTCCGCGCCGTCACGTCCGACGCGCTTCAGTGTCTTCTCGAGCTCCTTCTCATCGTAGCAATAGTACTCTTCCTTCCCCTTCTTCACGCGATAGAGAGGGGGCTGAGCGATGTAGAGGTGCCCGCTCTCGATAAGCTCGACCATGAACCTGTAGAAGAACGTCAGCAGCAGCGTGCGGATGTGGGCGCCATCGACGTCGGCGTCGGTCATGATGATGGTCTTGCCGTACCGGAGTTTCGTGATGTCGAAGCCCTCGTCGTCACCGTCTCCGGTTTCGCTCACGCCGGTTCCGAGAGCCGTGATGATCGTCCCTATCTCGATGTTGTGAAAGACCTTGTCGAGGCGCGCCTTGAAGACGTTCAGGACCTTGCCTCGGAGCGGGAGTATCGCCTGGAAGCGGCGGTCTCTTCCCGACTTCGCGGAGCCACCGGCCGAATCGCCCTCGACCAGGAATATCTCGCAGTGCTCCGGGTCGGTGATGGAACAATCGGCGAGCTTCCCGGGTAGCGACCCGCTCTCGAGCACCGACTTTCTTCGCGTGAGGTCGCGGGCCTTCCTCGCGGCCGCCCGGGCCTGGGACGACGAGACGGCCTTCGATACGATCTTCCTCGCGACCGACGGCGTCTCCTCGAAGAACTCCTGCAGCCCCTCCCCCACGATGGATGCCACAACGCCCTTGACGTCGTTGTTGCCGAGCTTGGTCTTGGTCTGCCCCTCGAACTGGGGCTCCTTGACCTTGACGCTGACGACGGCCGCGAGGCCCTCGAGGCAATCGTCGCCCGACACGTTCTCGTTGCCCTTCCCGAGGAGGTTGTTCTTCTCGCCGTACGTGTTGATCGTGCGGGTGAGCGCCTGCTTGAAACCCGTGAGGTGCGTGCCGCCCTCGACCGTGTTGATGTTGTTGGCGTACGAGTAGATGCTGGCGCGGTATGTGTCGTTGTACTGGAGCGCGATCTCGACCACCGTGTCGTCTCTCGTCTTCTCGAAGTGCACGATCTTCGTGTGCAGCACGTTCGTGTTTTCGTTCACGAACTTCACGAACTCGCGCAGACCGCCCTTGTAGCGGTGCTCGACCTTCTCGCCGCTCCGCTCGTCCTCTACGGTGATCGTGAGGCCGGCGTTCAGGAAGGCAAGCTCCCTGCAGCGCGACGCGACCGTCTCGAAATCGAATTCGGTCTCTTCGAAGACCTCGCTGTCCGGGAAGAACGTCGTCTTGTTGCCGCTCTTCTTGCGCTTGCCGATCGGCTTGACCTTTTCCTCCGGCACGCCGCGCACGTAGTTCTGAGCGTACACGATCCCCTCGCGGGCGACCTCGACCCGGCACCACTCCGAAAGAGCGTTCACGACGGAGACGCCGACGCCGTGCAGACCGCCCGAGACCTTGTACGAGTGCTTGTCGAACTTGCCACCGGCGTGGAGGACCGTCATCACCACTTCGAGCGCCGACTTCTTCTGTGTCGGGTGCCTGTCGACGGGGATGCCGCGCCCGTTGTCCTCGACCGAGACGCTTCCGTCCTTGTGGATGACAACACCGATCTTGTCGCAGTAGCCGGCCATCGCCTCATCCACAGAGTTGTCAACCACCTCGTAGATGAGATGATGGAGACCGCGCCGTCCGGTGTCGCCGATGTACATCGCCGGGCGCTTGCGAACGGCCTCGAGGCCCTTGAGGACCTGGATGTGCTTCGCGTCGTACGACGCATCGTCCACATGCGTCGCCGACTGCTCGATGGGAAACTCCTCGGTGACGACCTTCTCGATGTCGACCGGGACCGCGGCGGCCTCGATGGGCTCCTTCGAGCCCGACTCGGGCGCGGCCGAGGACTTCACGCCGGTCGGCTTCTTCTTCGCGCCCGCGGCCTTCTTGCTCGGCGCCGGCTTCTTCTTGCCGTCCACCTTCTTCTTCGAAGCGCTCGCCTTCTTCGCCGGTGCCGGCTTCTTCTTGCCGTCC
>CAZLTC010000003.1:52657-74355 GCA_964562405.1 uncultured bacterium
GCCGGCTTCTTCTTGCCGTCCACCTTCTTCTTCGAAGCGCCCGACCTCGAGCCGCCCGAAGCCTTGCCCGATGCGGGAGGCTTCTTCGCAGCGCGGCTCTTGGCGTCGGACTTCTTCGACTTGTCAGCTTTGCCCTTGGCCATTGCTCTTGTCTTTTCCGCTGTCTGTGCCGGAGGCGCCATGCGTGACTGCTCCTCCAAGTACGAAGTGTACGTTGTCTATTACTCCGTCACCCGCTCGCTTGCTGATCTCCCGCAGGATCCTCCGCTTCATGAGGCTGAGCTCCTGAGCCCAAACGGAGCTGTCGACCTCAACGAAGAGTCTCCCGCGGTCCACACGTATCGCGCGTGAGTGACGCGCGACCTTCTCACCCACCACGTCCGCCCAGTCCACGACCGCGCGCTGCTCGCTGAGCTTCTTCGCGAGGCCCAGATTGGCGATGACCTCTTCGAGCACCTTCCCTATCGGTTCGGCCCAGCTCACCGTCGCGCGACCTCCCCGGCGTCCACGAAGAAGACGGCCGAACCTTCGCTGGGTACGATGTCAGCGTGAGCGCGCACGGTCGACGTCACGAAGGCCTGACCGTGTTCTCCGATGTGCGACACGAGAGCCGCTCCCCTGCGCTCGTCCAGTTCCGACAGAACGTCGTCGAGCAGAACAACGCACCCGCGTCCGTCGCTGTCGAGCATCTCCGCCTCGCCCAACTTGAGCGCTATGGCCGCCGTCCTGTGCTGCCCCTGGGAACCGAACGAACGCAGGGCTCGTCGCCCCAGCCTCACGTCGATGTCGTCCCGGTGCGGCCCCGCGAGCGTGAACCCTCTCCGACGCTCGTCCTCCCCCAACTCATCGAGCGTCTCCGCGAACCGCTCGTGTATCTCGCCTTCCTCGACCGCGCCCCCGAGAGTCACTGAGCTTCTGTATCCGATCGAGAGGGAGTCGTCTCCGGACACCGCCTCGTGGAACCTGGATACCGACTCCGCGAGTCTGGGCACGAGCGCGACCCTCGCAGCGATGACCTTGCTTCCGTAGTCGACGACCTTGCTCGTCCAGGTCTCGACCACACGGTCGGACTCGTCATCGGGAGTCCACGCCGCCAGAGCCTCGTTCCTCTGGCGCAGCGCCCGCCTGTAGTTGCTCAGCGCCGTGAGATAAGGGGCGTCGGTCTGACAGAGCGTCATGTCCAGGAGCTTCCTGCGCGCGTCCGGTCCGCCCTTGGTGATCCACGTATCCTCTGGGCTGAACCACGCGACACGCAGGTGGCCGACCAGGTCGGCGAGTCTCGCGACCGAAGCGCCGTCGACCGTCACCTCCTTGCCGCCGCCCCTGGTGAAGCGCAGGACGACGGTCTCGCGACCCTCGTCGCTCTCCACGACTCCACCAACCCCGAACCCCTCCTCACCCCAACGAACGACCTCCGAATCACTCGAGCTGCGCAGAGATCGCGCCACCGCCAGGTACGACGCGGCTTCGAGAACACTCGTCTTCCCGGAGCCGTTCGGACCGTGAAGAAAGTTGATCCCGCGCTCGAAGTCGATCTCAAGACTCTGGTAGTTCCTGAAGTTCGTGAGCCGGAGTGTTCTCAGCCACACCGCGTTCTCCCCTGCCTGTCTCCCCCGCTCCCGGCCCCGCCACCTCCGCGGCGGTCGCCCGGTCCGACGCAGGACGCGACGCCGACGTCCACGGTCAGGCGCTCAATCGAAGCGGCATGAGGAGACACATGTACTGCTCGTCCTCGGCCTCGTCCGCCGCCTTCACTATGGCGGCCCCAACGGGCGAGCCCAGGAGGAAGAGAACGTCGTCTCCGTCGATGTGCTTGAGAACCTCGAGGAGGTAGTTGGCGTTGTAGCCGACCTCGAGTTTGTCCGATGTGAACTTGCCCGGGATCTCCTCCTTCGCCTCGCCGACGTCCGGTGTAGAGACCGCGAGCTGTATCTTGCTCTTCGTCAGCGAGAGACGGACCTGGTGCGTCATGACATCCGACAACACGGCGACGCGGCGCACCGCTGCCGCCAGAAGCGCCCTGCCGGACACCAGCTCCTTGTCGTTGTCGGACGGTATGACCTGCTTGTAGTTCGGAAACGGCCCCTCGAGCAACCGCGAGTTGATGACCGTCGTGCCGATGAAGAACGCAACGTGGTTCTCCTTGACGGAGACCTTCACGCTCTCCTCGCCCTCCGAGCCTATGATGCGGACGACGTGAGAGAGAGCCTTCGGCGGAACGATCATCGACTTGCCGGCCAGCGGCTTGAAGCTCCCCTTCACCCGGAACGTCGCCAGTCTGTGGCCATCGGTCGCCGTCATCCCCATGCCGTCAGCGGAGAACTCCCAGTACGCGCCGTTCAACGAAGGCCGCGTCTCGTCCTTCGACGTGCAGAAGCTAACCTTCTCAACCATGCGCGCGAGCATCTCCGCATCGACGGAGAACGCGCTCGCCGCATCGCTCTTGGGCAGCGTCGGGAACTCCTCGGTTGGAATGCCCACGATCTTGAACTTGCTCTTGCCCGACGTGATAAGGATCTCCTCCCCTTCCGCGGAGATCCCGACCTCGTCCGTCCCCAACTCCCTCACGATCTCGGCGAAGCGCTTCGCCGGCAGAGTGACGCTTCCACCGGCGTCCACCTGGGCGCCGGCGCCCGTCGTCACCGTCATGTCGAGGTCGGTCGCCGTCAGCGATATCGACTTCGACTTCTCGTCAGCCTCCAGCAGGAAGTTGGCGAGAACGGGCAGCGTGGTCTTCGGAGACACGACAGCCAGCACCCTCTGGATGGCCTTCTCCAGATCCTGTCGTCCGATCGAGAACTTCATGAGAGAACCTCCCGGGAGAATGTCACGACACGCTCCGCCGAGACACACGAAGCCGGATGCAAGGCGCGCCGCCTTAGGCGCTCATTATATGAGGGGGCCTTTCCGCCTGCAAGGCAAATGGCTTCGTACATCGACGCGCGGTGAGTGCGCTCGTCGCGTGTCGATGCTTCGCTTCTTAAGCTGTTTCTTCTACACATATATAAGATCAGTAGTAGTAGTAGAGGCTGTTGGTATGTTGACATCGTGGAGACCCCAACTGCAACTCGGCGCCGCGCGGGCGGTTGCCGTCCCCGGCGACTCGATGACCCTGTGGAGAGTCGGCTGGATGATGCCTGGAGTATCAAGAACTCGCCCACCTGCTCTGAGGGGATGCCCTCACCGGTCCACAGCTGTCCAGAGCTTCTCTACATGGTGTTCACAGCGGGCTGTGGATTACGCGGCCGCGGCCCGTCGGTCGCTGACTAAGGACAAGAGGCCGCGCCGTCCGCGGGGAGCGCCTGCGGCTGGAACCGGTCTTCGCCGCGCGGCCGACCGTGCGCGCAGGCGTACGGACTTCCGGCCTGACGAAGTCAGCCGCTGTCGAGGTGACCTCTCAGGCCCGCACATATACACGGCCTTATATATATGAGAGAACTGCAGGGGTTCCGGTGGGGTCATGCGCGGAGCACGCGCCTCAGGCTCTCGAGGTCGCGCTGCACCTGTCCTCCAGCCTCCGCCTCACCCGTGATCTTCCTGTGTGCGTGAAGTACTGTGGTGTGGTCGCGGCCGCCGAAGTGCTCGCCGATCTGGGCAAGCGACAGATGAGTGAGCTCGCGTGCCAGGTACATGGCGACCTGGCGAGCGTGTGCGATCTGGCTCGCGCGCCCGCGGGCCTTCATGCGCTCGACAGGCACGCCGTAGGTCTCTGCGACCGCCTGCTGGATGCGCGCCACGGAAACCGGGCCGCGCGGCTTGCCCAGGAACTCCGAGAGGACCTCCCGGGCGAGGTCGACCGTGATCTCGCTACCGGTGAGGCTTGAGAAGGCAAGGAGCCGGACGAGCGACCCCTCCAGCTCGCGGATATTTGACGTTACGCTATTAGCAACTAAATGAATAACGTCGTTGGGAATCGAAATCCCGTCCAGCTCCGCCTTCTCGTGGAGGATGGCTATTCTGGTCTCGAGGTCCGGCGGCTGTATGTCGGTCACGAGACCTGATTCGAAGCGAGAGACCAGCCGTTCCTCGAGCGTGGATATCTGCTTGGGCGGCCGGTCGCTCGTCAGCACGATCTGCTTGTGAGCCAGGTAGAGCGCGTTGAAGGTGTGGAAGAACTCCTCCTGCGTGCTCTCCTTGCCCGCAAGGAACTGAACGTCGTCGATGAGGAGGATGTCCTTGCTGCGGTACTTGTCCCTGAACTCAAGCGTCGTGCCGCGCTGTATCGACGTGATCAGCTCGTTCATGAAGGTCTCTGATGAGACGTAGTAGACAGAGAGACCCGGGCGGTGCTCCCTCACGTAGTTGCCTATGGCCTGCATCAAGTGGGTCTTGCCGAGCCCCACTCCGCCATGAATAAAGTACGGATTATATGTTTCGGCAGGGGCCTCCGCCACAGCCATAGACGCAGCCTGTGCAAAGCGGTTACTTGCGCCGACGATGAACGTCGAAAAGGTATACCGCGGGTTGAGTTGGCACTCATCGGCCGCTGCTATGGTCAGTGGCGGGGGCTCCACCCGCCGGGTCGAAACAGGTTCGTACTGATCGGGACGCCTGTGAGCCACCTGGAAGTCGGGCGAAAGCTCCTCGCCCGCGTGGTCCCTGATGGCCCTCCTTATGAGCCCCGTATAGTGTTCGTCCAGCCAGTCCGCAAAGAACCTGTTCGGAACCTCGATCTTGAGGGAGTCGTCAGTTACCTCGACGCCCCGTGTCGGCTCGAACCAGGTGCGGAAGCTCTGGCTCTCGGTCTCTTCGCGAATAGTCTCAAGGCATCGGACCCACAGGTCCGCAGCGGTCAGCACCGTTCGCATGATGTCCACTCTATGTTAACAAGTTATCCACCGGCTGAGTATTTCGGCCCTAGAAGAAGCTTCTGGCCGCATTTGCTCCGTAGTGCGAGAAATGTCGAGGCTCCGACTGTCTACACTCGCACTCCACAATGTGGACAACCCGCTAACTTGTTCTGCTGAAGTGATTTAGGGCCCGGCGTGTCCGGGTGTTCCGTTTCAGCGACGAAGGACAATCCTGTGAGGTCGCGCTAAGTGTCGCTGACGGAACCTGGTCGTCCGCCGACAGGGCCAGCTTATCAACAGCCCCTGTGACGGCGGCGAATAGTAACACGGGCCCCAAAGCGGTGCAAGCACTTTCTTGCATGCGCGGAGACTTTTTTCGTGTGAAGGATCGGGGCGGAGGGGGGCGGGCAGGGTTCGGTGTCGGGGAGAATCGGCTTGACACTCCCGGGAGCGGCCGATAGACTATGTGGTTTGAATCAGGAATCGTCCCATAGAACCGCAGACCAGAGGCCTACATGAAGCGCACATATCAGCCGAAGAAGCGCAGGGGAAAGAGGAAGCACGGGTTCCTCAGCCGCAGCTCGACTCCGGGCGGCAGGAAGGTGCTTGCGCGTCGTCGTGCAAAGGGCAGGAAGCGGCTCACAACACGATAGGTGTTTCCTTGTCCAGTCAGAGGCTCGGGCGGGACCGCATCATCAGAGACGGGGATCTCCTTCGGGACGTCCTGCGCACCGGAAAGGCGGTCCGGACCGAGTACTTCACCTTGCGGTATCGGGCAGGAGTGGGTCCCCCGGGAGTGGGTTTCCTGGCGGGGAGGAAGGTCGGCAACGCCGTTAGCAGGAACCGGGCCCGGAGGTTGATCCGTGAGGCGTTCCGCACGGTCGGACTCGACCTTCAGGGCATAGCAGCGCTCGTCTTCATAGCGACCGACCGGACCGCTGGAGCGAGATACGAGGACGTCAAGGCGTCCGTGACCGCTGCGCTTCGGCGCGCCACCGACCAGACGGGCTGACGCGGAAAGAGCGCCGCACTTGGTGCGGCTAGAAGACAGCTGGTTGCAATGACATCACGCGAGGAGTCCTCGAGGAAACCCCTGGCGCTGACCGGCGCACTGGTGTTCATCGTGCGCGTCTACCAGCGCCTCGTGTCTCCCCTCTTTCCGGCCACCTGCAGATTCACTCCATCCTGTTCCGAGTATGCCGCACAAGCACTTCTCAGGCACGGGCTCGTGCACGGGGCGTGGTACGCCGCCGGCAGGATCCTGCGCTGCCATCCGTGGGCCGAGGGCGGGGAAGACCCCGTGCCTCATTGAGAATGTCCGCGACATCACGTTGCGCGGCGGATGACGCCGCGCGGCCGTGTGTCCGGCGGAGGTACGAATGGAGGACAAGCGCCCTCTACTGGCGATCGTCCTGATCCTGGTGATCTTCCTTGGTTTCAGTTACTACAACTCGTGGCACGCACGGCGCGCCGCTGAGCTGGAGCTGGCGACGGATGTGGGCCTGTCCGAGACCGCCGCGGTGCTCGAGCAAGACGAGGCGGGTCAGACGGGTGGTGAGGCTGAGACCGGGACCGAGGCGAGCCCGGAGGGGCGCGGGACGGAAGAACCGTCGACGGGTGGTGGCGTACCCGCTGACGTCGGCACGCCAACGCAGACGGTCAATGTGCCGGAAGAGATAACGACCGTCGAGACGTCGCTGTGGGTGGCGCAGATCTCCAACCGCGGCGGGACCATTGTCTCGTGGGAGCTGCGGAACTACAAGAATGCCGATGGCGAACTGGTCAACCTCGTGCCTGAGGGAAGCGGCGCTCTGGGCACGGAGATCAAGTACGGCGCCGAGCGGATCGACACGTCGTCGATGATGTTCGAGGGACCGGGCGAGACGGTGTTGCAGCCGAGGGGCGAGGGGTCCTACTCGATGATCGGCTTCCACGCCGAGACCGAGGAAGGGCTGCGCATAACCAGGCAGTACACGTTCTACCCGGACTCGTATTCGTTCGAGCTGTTCTTGTCGGTGATGGGGCTCGACAAGCCCGCCGCCGAGCGCGAGATGGTGATCAGCTGGCCGGGCGTGTTTCCGACCGAGATCAAGGAGGACACCAGATACGATCGTGCGTCAGTGGTTATGGTCGATGGAAAGGCGGTCCGCGAGAATCTCGGGAAGCTCGCAAGCGAGCCGCGGGAGCAGGTCGGTGAGATCGCGTGGGTGACGGCGCAGTCCAAGTACTTCATGGCCGCGGTGGCCCCGGTCGACGGCGGCTTCACGCGGGAGGTCTCGTACGCCGACACGTCCCGGAACGCGGCGCGGTTCGACGCGACCATCGGACTCGCCGAAGGGACCACGGCCCGCGAGTTCGTCATCTACGCAGGCCCACAGGACTTCGTCGCCGTCTCGAGCCTCGGAGTGGGACTCGATAATGCGGTCTACCTCGGCTGGCCGTGGATCAGACCGCTGTCGACCCTGATGCTCAGAGCTCTCATCTGGGCGCACCACCTGATCCCGAATTACGGCGTCGTCATCATTCTGTTCTCCATCCTCACGAAGCTCCTGTTCTACCGCCTGACTCATCGGAGCTTCACCGAGATGAAGAGGATGCAGGAGCTGCAGCCCCAGCTGAAGGAGCTGCAGAAGAAGTTCGAGAAGAACAAGGAAGAGCTGTCGAAGGCTCAGATGCGGCTGTACAAGGAAGCTGGGGTTAACCCGCTCAGCAGCTGCCTCCCGATGCTCCTGCAGATGCCTGTCTTCATCGCCCTCTTTCAGGTGCTCCGGACCACGATCGAACTCCGGGGCGCTCCCTTCATGCTGTGGATGACCGATCTGTCACAGCCCGACACGATCGCCACAGTCGCCGGCTTCGCGATCCACATCCTGCCAGTACTGATGGGGGTCGGGATGCTGATGCAGCAGAAGTTCTCGTCAACGGACCCAAGCCAGGCCGCGATGGGCAAACTCATGCCGATCGTGTTCACCGTCATCTTCTACAACATGGCGTCAGGCCTGGTGCTCTACTGGCTGGTCAACACCGTGCTCAGCATCGCGCAGCAGTACTACATCCACCGCGGTCCTAGCGCCGCGGAGGAGGCGTCGCGCGGCGCAGCTGCCCCACTCGGTGTACCGGCCAACACGAGCCCTTCCTCGACAACGGACGCGCCGCGTTTCGAAGACGCGGATGTCGTGACCGACGAGCCGGCCAACTCGGGTGTAGCCCGGAAGAGCGGCGGCAGGCGGCGCGGGAAGAAGAGGAAGAGATGACAATCGACATCGACGAATCTGGGGCAGCCAGGGGAATGTGGGATGAACCGGACAGCAGAGGCCACCGGAAAGAACGTTGCGGATGCGACGAGAAGGGCGCTTCGCCAGCTCGGCGTCGCGCGGAAGGATGCGAGCATAACGGTTCTCGAGGAGGGGAAGCGGGGGTTCCTCGGGTTGATAGGCGGGTCGCCGGCGCGCGTGCGTGTGTCGTGCTCCGGGCCGACGAAGGACCGCGCTGAAGCCGTTCTCGGCACGATACTCAGGCTTATGACGTTCAGCAGTCAGCTCCACACGACCGAAGAGAAGAACACGCTCTTCGTCGGCATCGAGACCGCGGGCGCTGACGGTCTTCTGATAGGAAAGGGAGGGAGCACCCTCTCTTCGATCGAATATATCGTCAACCGCATACTGCAGCGCGAGAACAACAAGAGCACCAGGGTCGTTCTCGACGTCAGTGGATACAAGAGCAAGCACGAGGACTTTCTCAGGAAGAAGGTCCTCTCGCTGGCCAAGCAGGTAAAGTCCGCCAAGAAGCAGGTGACCATGGAACCGCTGGACGCCGCGGACAGGCGCATCGTCCACTCGGTCCTCAAGGCGGACCCGGCGGTCGAGACACGAAGCATCGGCTCCGGTCGGGTCAAGAGCATCGTGGTCGCGCCGACGAAGGCCGCCGGCAAGACCTCAGGCTCCAGGAGAAGAAGGAAGCGCTAGCCGCCGCGCGCACTGCACTTCTATAGTAGAGGGACTTCCGTGAGAGAATCGCCACGCGACGCGATTGCGGCGATCTCGACGGCGGCAGGCACCGGAGCCATCGCGATCGTCAGAATTTCCGGCGAGGGCGCCCTCGAGGTCGCTGACGCGATCTTCGAGGGCGCGTCGCTTTCAGCGGCCGACAGCCATACCGTCCACCACGGTCGAGTCGTGAACCACGACGGCGGCACGGTCGACGAGGTTCTCGCGATGGTCATGCGGGCGCCGCGGACGTACACGACCGAGGACATGGTCGAGTTCGGATGCCACGGCGGCGACGTGCCGGCCCGGCGCGTGCTCGCGCTGCTCCTCGAGAAGGGCGCCCGCCTCGCACGGCGTGGCGAGTTCACGGAACGGGCGTTCATTGGTGGGCGCCTTGACCTCGTTCAGGCCGAGGCCGTAGCCGACATCGTCGCGGCGCGCACGGACCGCGCAATGGACGCGGCGCTCGGACAGCTCGAAGGTCGCTTGTCGAGCGGGTTGTCATCACTCCGAGAGATGCTCGTCGACCTGAGGGCCGAGGTGGACGCGCTCGTAGACTTCCCTGACGAGGACCTGCCCGGACGCACTCGGGAAGAGCTTCTTGACCTCGCGGCCGGCGTGACGTCGCGCATCTCTCGCATGCTGGCTCACTGCGAGCTTGGGCGGGCGGTGAGGGACGGCGTCACTGTTGCGATCGTCGGGCGGCCGAACGTCGGCAAGTCGAGCATCATGAACGCGCTCCTCGAGCGCGACCGCTCGATCGTGACGACGCTTCCGGGAACCACGCGCGACACCGTCGAGGACTTGCTCTGCGTGTCCGGGGTGGCCATCAGACTGATCGATACTGCTGGGTGGCGGACCGGCGGCGACGAGGCCGAGCAAGCAGGCGTCGCGCGCGCGATCGCCGCGACTGGACGGGCCGACGTTGCCCTCCTGGTTCTGGACGGTTCCCAAGCGCTCTGCGCGGCCGATGCGTCGGTCGCTTCCTCCGTATCGACGCCAGTCGTTGTCGCGGCGCTTAACAAGAGCGACCTGCCGCAGGTGGTGGAGAAGACGGAGGCACGTCGGCTGGCGGCGACGGAGAATGTCTGTGTCGTGTCGGCACTTCTGGATCGCGGGATCGATGAGCTGCGCGCCGCACTGGTGCGCGCGGCGACCGGATGCGACCCGGCGGAGAAGACGTCGGTGACGAACGTCCGACATGTCGATGCGCTGAGGCGGTGCAGCGAGCGGGTGGTGGCGGCCGCGGCGTGCGTCCGCTCCGGGGAACCCGTCGAGCTTGCGTCGGTCGAGCTACAGGAGGCCACTGAGGCGCTCGGGGAGATCACGGGCGAGGCGGCGCCGGAGGAGATCCTCGAGAGGATCTTCTCCCGCTTCTGTGTCGGGAAGTAGGCGGGGGTCGAGGTTCCAGGAGCAGGAATGCGTTCCAGGAGCGACATAGACTTCGATGTTGTGGTGGTCGGCGGCGGACACGCCGCGTGCGAGGCAGCGCTGGCTGCCGCGCGGATGGGGAGGCGCGTGTGCGTCATCACCATATCGAAGCGACACGTGGCGGAGATGCCGTGCAATCCGGCGATAGGCGGTCTCGCCAAGGGACAGCTGGTGCGTGAGATCGACGCACTGGGCGGAGAGATGGCGCGGGCCATCGATGCCACCGGGATTCACTTCCGGATGCTCAACACCGGGAAGGGGCCCGCCGTCAGGTCGCCGCGCGCGCAGGCGGACAAGGCCGGCTACCACGCTCGGATGCTGCGCGTGCTCATGGACGAACCCAATATCACTCTTGTCGTCGGACGAGTTGAGCATCTGGGCGTGAAAGAGGGCTCCGTCAAGTGTGTTGGGTTGACGTCGGGTCGAAGGATAAGCGGATCGGCCGTTATCTTGACAACGGGGACATTTCTGTGCGGCAGGCTGTATGTAGGCGAGCGCCAGTGGTCCGGGGGGAGGACGGGAGAACCCGCAGCAAGGGCTCTGTCGGAGCGACTGAGGGCGCTCGGGTTGCCGACGAGGAGGCTGAAGACAGGTACCCCAGCGCGGCTGGCGCGAGAGTCGATCGATTGGTCGCGCGTGGAGGCGCAGAGCCCGGACGATCCGCCGGCGCCATTCTCGTTTGCTACGAAAGCGTTGAAGGTTGACCAGGTCGAATGCCACGTGACGGCGACGAACGACGTGACCCACGAGATCATTCGCGGCGCGTTGGGGCGGTCTCCTCTCTACTCGGGGCGCATCACAGGGATTGGGCCGCGGTACTGCCCGTCCATCGAGGACAAGGTCGTGCGGTTCGCGGAGCGGGGATCGCACAGGGTGGTCCTGGAACCGGAGACACGTGAAGGGCAGAGCATCTATCCGAACGGGCTCTCGACGAGCCTTCCGTTCGACGTTCAGGTGAGGATGCTCCGGAGCATCCGCGGATTGGAACAGGTCAAGGTCATGCGGCCGGGCTACGCCGTGGAGTACGACTTCGTCGACCCGAGGCAACTGCGGCCGACACTCGAGGTGGGACACCTGAAGGGGCTCTTCCTGGCGGGTCAGATCAACGGGACGTCCGGATATGAGGAAGCGGCAGCCCAGGGCCTCGTGGCAGGCCTGAACGCGGTGCTGGCCCTCGACGGACGGGAACAGGTGGTGCTTGGACGGCACGAGGCATATATAGGAGTATTGATAGACGACTTGGTGACCAAGGGTACGGACGAGCCATATCGGATGTTCACGAGTCGTGCTGAGCACAGACTGATTCTTCGGCAGGACAATGCAGACATCAGGCTCTCTCCGATCGGACACGGCATCGGCCTCCTGAGCGACGAGCGGGCGGAGACGGCAGCCGCGAGGGGCAGAATGGTTGATGCGGAGATCAGGAGGCTCGCGCTGGAGCGACTGACCCCCGAGGATGCGAACGCGCTGCTGGAGAGCATGGGCACGGGCAGACTCGAGCAAGCCACAGCGGCTGACAAGCTCCTCAGTCGGCCAGAGATCAGTCTGGACGATGTCCACGCAATGAAGGGGCGGACGGGTGATGTGCCCAGAGACGTGGCGGAGACTGTCGAGATAGAGATCAAGTACCGTGGGTACGTGGCTCGTGCGCGGGCTCAGATCGAGCGCCACGCTGCGCTGGAGGGTGTGCGCATCCCAGCGGACGTTCAATACGCGGCGGTGAGGGGTCTGTCCACCGAGGCGGCTCAGAAGCTCGCGAGGGTGAGGCCGGTCACGGTCGCTCAGGCTGGGCGGGTGCCCGGAGTGAGTCCGGCGGACGTCGGTGTGCTTCTGGTCCACCTGAAGGCCAGAGGCCAAGCGGAGCCGGCGGTGGAGGTGAGATGGCGAAGCCGACGCTGACCGCGGCTATCACGGATCTGGCCGGGAGCATGAGCGCGGAGGCCGGGCGCCATCTGGAGGTATACGCCGCGCTCGTGTCCGACATGGGCAAGCGGTGGAATCTGATGTCGCGCAGTGCGCTGGAGCGAGTGGAAGAACACGTTATTGACTCCGCGGCCCTGTTGAAGGCGGTCGAGATCGATGGCTGCTCGGTCGGAGATCTCGGCAGCGGAGCGGGTCTGCCTGGGGTAGTACTGGCCATTCTTAGGCCCTCATGCCAGGTTACGCTGGTCGATTCACGGCGCAGCAAGATTGTGTTCCTCGAGCACGTTGTGCGGACGATGGGCCTTCTGAACGTGAGGGTCGTCCATGAGCGGATTGAGAAGCTAGTGGGCACTGAGGGTTTTGACATCGCGGTCTCGAGGGCGCTGGGAAGCACCGGGGATACGCTGGGACCTAGCCTGAGTGTTGTGAATCCGGGTGGAAGGCTAGTGCTCTACAAGGGACCGAAGTGGATCGAAGAGAGGGATGAGGCCATGGAGCTAGCTCGTGCGGCAGGGGCCCCGCTGGAGGAAGAGCCGCGGGTCGAGCTTCCAGGCCTTGAGAGGACGACCACGTTCGTGGTGTTCAGGACGGCGGGTGAGCGCGGATGATGGTGGAAGCTGTTTCACGTGAAACACCCTGGCCGCGGCCACCGACAAGTTCGGTGGCTGTTTCACGTGAAACACTCTGGATGGAGCCACCGACAAGTTCGGTGGCTGTTTCACGTGAAACACCCCTGTGGTCGGACCGAAGCCAGTTCGCCGTTTCACGTGAAACAAGAAGACGTTCCGGCATGGAGGATCGAGCGAGCTGTTTCACGTGAAACAACGGGACTAGCGCCGAGCCGTCCTTCGATGTGTTTCACGTGAAACAACTTCCATGCACAACATACTAACCGCCGCGCGTCCGCGCGTCCACAGACCATCAACACCGATGTGCGCGCACCGTGCTGGTCCTTACCGACGTGCCCGCATACCTCCTTCCGCGGATAGTGCCGATGAGGTAAGCGCGTTGGCCGCGACGCCCGCGCCATGCCGCTCGTCGTGCCGCCAAGGGGGCCGAAAAAAGCTGTGCATAACTCTCCCCATACCCAGCTTTCGCCTTGACTCCCGCGTAGGTCGCTGTATCCTTGCGCAGGCATTCCCAATTCGTGGATGTCCTTACGCCCTGCAGCTTCAGAATTATCCACAGCGAGGTGCAAATGGGTCGTATCATTGCGATTGCCAACCAGAAGGGCGGCGTCGGCAAGACGACGACTGCTGTCAACCTCGCAGCCTGTCTCGCTGTCGCGGAGCGACCAACCCTGCTGATAGACATTGACCCGCAGGCGAACGCCACGAGCGGCATCGGGATCGCCAAGGACGATGTCCAGGCCAGCATCTACGAGGTTCTAATTGGTGAGGCTCCGGTCAGCGAAGCCATCATCTCCTCTCCGGACCTTCCTTTCCTGGACGTGGTGCCCTCGCACCAGAGGCTGATCGGCGCCGAGATCGAGCTTGTCAACATCATGGCGCGGGAGACCCGGCTGAAGCGCGCGCTCGCCGAGGTCAGGAACGACTACCACTTCATCCTGATCGACTGCCCGCCGTCGCTCGGGCTTCTCACGGTGAACACGCTCACGGCCGCCGATACGGTGATAGTGCCGATACAGTGCGAGTACTATGCACTTGAGGGGTTGGGGCAGCTCCTGAACAGCATTCGCCTGGTACAGCGAAACCTGAACCCGGACCTCAGGATAGAGGGTATACTGCTGACGATGTACGATGGCAGGCTGAACCTCGCGCGGCAGGTGGCGGACGAGGCGCGGCGGTACTTCGGGGACCGGGTCTACCGGTCGATGATACCTCGGAACGTGAGATTGGGAGAGGCGCCGAGTTTTGGTCAACCTATTATACTTTACGATATCGTCTCGTCGGGTTCTCAGGCGTACATTCAGCTGGCCCGCGAGATCATGTTCCAGGGAGAGCCGGCGCGTGAACTCGTGGAGCAGACGACTGATGAGACGGGAGGAGCGCTATGAACAGGAAGGCACTCGGGCGGGGGCTGGGCGCGCTGATCCCTGAGGCACCCGACGTGGTCGATCTTGGCGAGCCGGGTTCCATGCGGCAGCTGCCGGTCGAGTCGATCGAACGGAACAGGGAGCAGCCGCGTACTCGTTTCAACGATGAGACCCTCGAGGAACTCGCCGAGTCGTTGAGGACGCACGGGGTGGTCCAGCCTATCGTCGTCCGACCGCTGCCGACCGGAGGCTACGGGCTTGTCGTGGGGGAGCGACGTCTGCGAGCGGCGAGGATGGCGGGCTTCGAGACGATACCAGCAGTCGTGCGTGACGTGGGAGAGGAGGAGGCCCTCGCGCTGGCGCTCGTGGAGAACCTGCAGCGGGAGAATCTGAACCCTATAGACGAAGCACGCGGGTTCGAGGCGCTGATGGAGATAGGAGGCGGGGGGCACGCGGAGGTCGGTGATAGAGTCGGCAAGGACCGGAGCACCATTGCGAACGCGCTGCGCCTGCTCGAACTGCCGCTCGAGGTGCAGGAGATGTTGTCGAGCGGCGCGCTGACGGGGGGGCATGGGAGGGCCCTCCTGGCGGTGACCGACGGGGAGGAGCAGGTGGCGCTCGCCAGAAAGGCCAGCGCCAAGGGGCTTTCGGTGAGAGAGGTTGAGACGCTGTCGCGTGGAAAGCGCAAGAAGAGACGTTCCGCGCGGCGCAGCAGGACGGAGGATCCTGTCCTGCGGGAGTGGGAGGAGAGACTGCAGCGCGTGCTGGGGACGCAGGTGCGCGTGGAGCAGATGGGGAACGAGGGAACGATACGCATCGAGTACTACTCCCAAGAGGATCTCGAGCGGTTGCTTGAACTGCTCGGGGGCGTGAAGGAAGCGAGCTTGCTGGGGTAGCACAGGGTGATATGTGTTGACTTGCCGGAGGCGCTTTGCTATCGTCTTGCGGTCGCGCTGAGGCACATCAGGGCGCGGAGGTGGGCTGGCGGCGAGGCGCCGCGGTCCAGAGAGCGCGGAGGGGTGGCTGATGTTCACTAGGGACGACGAAAGGACTGTCGACGCAGTGAACACGATCATCGGCGAAGGCACGAGCATGAAGGGCGACGTTACCGTCGAGGGGAGCATGCAGGTCGACGGTGAGTTCGAGGGCGCCATCGATGCCACCGACACGCTGGTCGTGGGTGAGACCGGCAAGGTCGAGGGAGACGCGAACGTCGCGAACGCCGTCATCGGCGGGCGCATGTACGGGAACGTCTTCGCATCGGGCAAGATCGAACTCAAGCGCGGTTCCCAGCTTCTGGGCGACATCAAGACCCGCGGTCTTGTGATCGAGGATGGGGTCGTGTTCCAGGGGAACTGCCAGATGGGCGACGTCGTCGAACCGCCGCAGCGGAGGCAGCAGGACAGCGCCTTGGAGCTCGAGGACGAGGAGCTCGAAGAGGCCGAGGCTACGTACTAGTCTGGGTCTCGTGAGGCGCGCTTTGGCTGTCCCTGATGGCGGGCGTGGACAACTGTGTACAGTTGTTCCTCACCACGATATCTCCTGACAGCACAGGCAGTTACGCAGGAAGACAGAGAACGGTCCGAGTAGGTTATCCACCGAAATGGAGTCCCTTCGGAGGGCCGCTCATCCGCGTAAGTGCGCGTCTAGGATATAATTGTGGGCGTCGGTCATTGCTGCAGGCCGTGCCGCGAGAGCATCGACAGCGTATCCAGGTTCCTGACGGGGCGCCTGAGGCGTTCGGGCGCCCTGCTGGTTTGCATGGAGGTGCCGTTGATCTCTGAGGCTATCGAACGAGTCAAGGCCGCCGAGTCGAAGGCGGAGGAGCGGGGTCGGGCCGCGCGGGGCGAGGCGAAGCAGATCGTAGCGGATGCCCGCCAGGCTGGCGAGAAGCTGCTCGAGGAGATGAAGAAGGAAGTCCGCGAGGCGGAGAAGAAGGTCCTCGAGGAGGCGAGGTCGGCGGCCGGCCAGGAGGCGGAGGAGGCGAAGCTCGAGAGCCGCGCAGCGGTGGAGGCGGTGGGTGCGGACGCCGAGAAGAGGGTCGGCAAGGGTGTTACGCGCGTACTCGACTCCATAGCGGCTGCGGCATCTCGGGAGGCTTGAGGAACGGATGGCCGTCAGCCGGATGCGAAAGGTCCAGCTGCTGGCGCACAAGAGCGCCAAGGCTGAGGTGATAGCCGCCCTTCGAGAGGGCGGGGTGCTGCACATCTCCGAGCCGAGCATCGAGCTCGCCGCCGAGGAGGATGCGGAGCGCCGCGAACGCGAGCGAGAGCTGGCCGCCCGGCTGGCGAAGCTCGAGTATCTGAGGACCTACCTGAAGCCGCACGCTCCAGAGAGAAAACCCCTCGAAGCGATGTTCAATCCGAAGCTCTTGTTCTCCGAAGGGGAACTAAGCGAGATCCTTGACGGGTTCGACGTCGACTCGCTCTACACGCGAGTGACCTCCATAGAGTCCGACATAAGGAGCGCCGAGGCGGAGATCGGGCGCAAAGAGAGCCTGGCCGGCGAACTCGGGCAGTGGGAAGCCCTCGGGATGCGCGTGGAGGACGTGGGCGACACGCGCCTGACGCGGGTGTTGCTCCTGAGCGTGGACTCGCGGGAACTCGACGCTCTCATCGAGGGCGTATCGGCCGAGGCAGAGGGCGCGGCGGTCTTCACTGTCGGCGTGGCCGGATCCGTCAGCCATGCGGTGGCGGTGTTCCTGAAGACGAGCGAGAGCGCGGTCACGCCGGTGCTCAAGCGGCACGGCGCGAGGATGGTCGATCTCTCCGGAGCCACTGGAGAGCCGGCGGAAGCCGCGAGGTCGCTTCGGATCGAGGCGGAGGAACTGCGGGAGAAGATAGAGAAGCTCGAGGCGGACGCGGCGGCCGCGGCACAGGGCTACGACGGCCTGCTCGCGGTGTTGGACGAGACGGCGGAGCAGCTTGCGAAGGCGTCTGTCGAGGACAGCTTCGTCGCGACACGCGAGACGTTCCTGGTCGAGGGATGGCTACGCGGCCGGGACGAGGACGCTCTTCGAGAGAGGCTTTCCAATATCACGTCCGAGACGCACATGGTCGCGCGCGACCCCGAGAGCGGCGAGGACGTTCCGATCGACCTCAGGAACAACGGTGTCGTCACACCGTTCGAGTTCGTTACAACGCTGTATGGGAGACCGAGCTACTGGGAGTTCGACCCGACGCCGCTCCTGGCGCCGTTCTTCATTCTCTTCTTCGCCCTGTGCTTGAGCGACGGCGGGTACGGCATGGTGCTCGCGATCGTATCCTTTATACTGATGAAGAAGATGCAGCCGGGCGGCGGTCGCAAGCTGATGCAATTGCTCTTCATGGGAGGGCTTGCCACGGCGGCGGTGGGCGCGCTGACCGGCGGGTGGTTCGGGATCGAGGACGGCAACCTGCCGTGGTGGATCCACAGCATTCGTATCAAGCTTGGAACGGGCGAGCGCTTCAACCCGCTCTTCCACCCGATGCAGATGCTGGACTTCGTCTTCCTGCTCGGCATCGCGCAGATCTTCACCGGGCTCGCGATAAGGATGGTCGCCGACTTCCGGGACAAGCGCTGGCTCGACGGCATCCTAGACCAGCTTGTCTGGATCGTCTTCCTCGCGTTCCTGGCGCCCTTGGGAGCCAACTTCATCCTCGGCAAGGAGCTGCCCGCCGAGTTCATGTCGGTGGCGCGTAAGGGCGCGATGATCATGGGGCTCGTCGTCGTGGCGACCGGCGCAAGAAAGAACCGCAACCCGGTAATGAAGGTGCTGGGCGGTGTGCTCAAGCTGTACGACGTGGTCGGGTACTTCGGCGACGTCCTGTCGTACGCGCGGCTTCTCGCGCTCGGGCTGGCCACCGGCGCCATCGCGGTGGCGATCAACGGCGTTGCGGGGATGACCGGCGGGATCCCCGTCGTCGGCATGGTGGCGGCCGTGATCGTTCTCATCGGCGGCCACCTGTTCAACCTTACTGTGAATTGCCTCGGCGGGTTCGTGCATTCGGCGAGGCTGCAGTATCTGGAGTACTTCTCCAAGTTCTTCCAGGGCGGAGGGCACGAGTTCTCGCCGTTCAGAACGCAGAGACGGTACTCCGTCGTGGTCGAGCCGGAGACCGTTCCGTCAGCTCCGGCTCACGACAGATGACGACCGCCGAGTCCGGTCGATCTCCCGGGAGCGAGGGGCGGCGAGAAGGACCCAGCTAGCGACACAATGAGAGAGGCACAGGCAACCCAAGCAAGGAGCTCTCAGTAATGGACGGACTGATGCTGGCACTGGCCGGTGCGGCTCTGGCCGCGGGACTCGCGGGGACGGGGTCGGCCGTGGGCACGGGCATAGCGGGGCAGGCGGCGTCCGGCGTGGTTGCGGAGGACCCCGAGAAATTCGGGCGGCTGCTCTTGCTTCAGGCGCTCCCGGGAACTCAGGGCATCTACGGCATCGTCGGGCTCTTCCTGGCACTGGGCAAGCTCACCCCCGACTTCGTCAGCAACATGACGGGCGCGCAAGGCTGGCAGATCCTGTTCGCCTGCCTGCCGCTCGCCATCACCGGTCTGACCTCCGGCATAGCGCAGGGCAAGGTCGCCGGAGCCGCGTGCGGGCTCGTGGCCAAGCGGCCGGACGAGATGGGCAAGGGTATGATCTTCGCGATCGTCGTGGAGACGTACGCGGTTCTCGGTCTCCTGGGTACGATCCTCCTTCTCGGCAGGATCTAGGCACCGGCCTGTCCGACGCGCACGCGCCGGCCGCGGCCGCGAGCGAACGAGGGGGCTATCGACAGATGGCTGTTGAGGACATCCTTAAGAAGATAGAGGCCGATGCCGAGGAAGAGGCGCACGCGATACTCGGGCGCGCCCGCTCGGAAGCAGAGGCCATCGCGGCCGAGGCGCGCAAGCGCGCCGACGCGCAGCGGAAGAAGCTCGAGTCCGCCTCGAAGCAGAGGGCCGACGAGGAACGCAACCGCATCGTGACTCTTGCCAGGCTGGAGGCCAGGCGCGAGGTCTTGACGGAGAAGCAGCGCCTCATCGACCGCGTCTTCGAAGAGACGCGAGTGCGCGTCCTCAAGATGGCGCGCGACGACTACCAGCGCCTCATGGAGACGTTCATGACGAGCGTCGCCGAGCCGGGCGAGTGCGAGGTCATCGTCGATCCCGACGAGTCCCGCATAGACCAGGCATTCCTCGACCGCGTCTCGGAGGCAGTGAGCGGATGCTCACTTCATCTCTCTGATGAGCGGAGGGTGATGGGAGGCGGATTCGTTCTCAAGAGTGGTCGCATCGAGACGAACTGCACGCTCGACACGATCCTCGGAGACGCTCGCGAGCAGCTCGAGACGGACGTGGCGGAAGCGCTCTTCGGCGGCGAACAGAAGGACCAGTGATCGCGGGGGCGCAGATGTCCGACGACACCAGATACGCTTACGCGGTCGCAAGGGTCCGGGGAATGGAGGCCGGGTTCCTCAGCCGGCAGCAGGTCGAACGGTTCCTCGCTGAGCCGGCGGTCGGCGTGCTGCGTGCACTCTCGGAGACGGCCTACCATGACGCGGTGTCGGAGGTGTCGTCCCCGGAGGGCATCGAGGCTGGGCTCGTCCGGGCCGTGGCCGAGACGCTGACGACCGTGGCGTCGATAGCGCCAGAGCCCCAGCTCATTGACCTCTTCCGCATCCGATGGGACTTCCGGAACCTGAAGTCGCTCCTCAAGGCCTCGTTCCTCAAGCTCGAGGACGCCGACTCCGGGCTTGTTGATGGAGCAGGAACGCTGCCCCTCGCTACCCTCGAGAAGGCGGTACGCGACCACGACTACATGGCACTTCCAGACTACATGGCCGAGGCGGCGCGGAGGGCGGAGGATGACCACCGGGAGCGGTCGGAGCTGGCGGCGGTCGATCGCATCCTGGACGCGGCCATGTGGAAGCGGTCGCTCGAGGTCGCACACACGCTCGGCAACGACTTCATGGTCGACTACCTCAGGACCGAGATCGACCTCGCGAACATAAAGCTCTTCATGAGAGTGAAGGACGCCGGGAGGGACAGCAACGAGCTGGCCGGCGCGTTCACCACCGGCGGCACGCTCGACCTCTCGTTCTTCCAGGGGCTTCTGAGCGAGCCGATCGACGCGTTCGCGAGGGCCATCGAGTACGGGCGCTACGGGCAGCTGGCCGCGGTGCTCCATGAGTGGTCGCGGGAACGCGCGTTCTCGCTGGAACTCGCGGCCGACGACCTTCTGATGCGGAACACGGAGACCGCATCGACGACGGCATACGGTGTCGAGCCGTTGGTGCGGTACGTACTGACGCGCGGTCTGGAGACGAAGCTCATTCGAACCATCGTGGCCGCCAAACTGGACGGCGTCGAGCGGCCGGAGATAGAGGCAAGACTGAGGTCGCTGCACGCGTGAAGGCACGCGGGCGCGAACTGCGGGACACGACATGGCGGGCATCGCTTTCATCGGTGACAGGGACTCGGTCTGGGGCTTCGCGGCCTTCGGCATCTCCATCAAGGCGGTGTCCGGCGGCGACGAGGCCCGGGCGGCCTTCGAGGAGACCGTCCACGAAGGGACCTCCGTGATATTCGTGACGGAGGACGTGCACGAGGCGTGCGCCGAGCAGATCGGAGAGCTGAAGGACAAGGCGCTTCCCACGGTCACCGTCCTTCCGGGCGTCACCGGCTCGAGGGGCCTCGCCGCGGCAGAGATCCGCGCGGCCGTCTCCGCGGCCGTCGGAGCCGACATATTCGGAGAGAACGGGAAGAGCTGATCGCCCGCGGTGGCGGGCACGACATAGAGCCACAGGAGAGCCTGCATGGCAGAGACAACCGTGAAGGGGACCGTCCGCAAGGTCTCGGGCCCGCTCGTCGTGGCCGACGGGATGCGCGAGGCCAGGATGTTCGACGTGGTCCTCGTCAGTGACAAGGAACTGATCGGCGAGATCATCGAGGTCAAGGGCGACCTCGCGTCGATCCAGGTCTACGAGGACACGGCCGGACTCGGCCCCGGCGAGCCCGTCGTGTCGCTCGGCGAGCCGCTCTCGGTCGAGCTGGGACCCGGACTCATCGAGTCGATCTACGACGGCATCCAGCGCCCGCTCGACAAGATCCGGGAGCAGTCCGGCGACCTGATCACGCGCGGCATTCACGTGCCGGGCCTCGACCGCGAGAAGAAGTGGGAGTTCAAGGCGACCGCGAAGGTGGGGGACGATCTATCGGGCGGTGACGTGTTGGGAACGGTTCGCGAGAGCGCGCTGGTCGAGCAGAAGATACTCGTTCCGCCGAATATGAAGGGCAAGCTCACGAAGCTCGAGTCGGGCAGCTTCACGGTCGAGGACGTGATAGGCGAGCTCGAAACGGAACACGGGAAGCAGGAACTCCGCCTCATGCACCGCTGGCCTGTCCGCCAGGCCCGTCCATATAAAGAGAGGCTGAGCCCGGTCGAGCCGCTCGTAACGGGGCAGCGCGTCATCGACGCGCTCTTCCCGCTCGCCAAGGGCGGGACCGCGTGCGTGCCGGGTCCGTTCGGCGCGGGAAAGACGGTCATCCAGCACCAGCTCGCGAAGTGGGCCGATGCCGAGGTCGTCATCTTCATCGGCTGCGGCGAGC